>NZ_RFFI01000064.1 GCF_003696205.1 Cellulomonas triticagri | reverse complement strand
AGAGCGCCACGACGGAGGACGCCGCCCCCGGGACCGCGGGCGCGCCCGAGGGCGAGATGCCGGCGGACGGCAGCACCGGGGGAGGGGGCGCCGAGCCGCCGACCCCGGCGGACGACGCCACCGCGCGGCCCGCCGGGCTCGCGGAGCTCGGCCGGGTGCACCTGGTGGGCGTCGGCGGTGCCGGGATGTCTGCCGTCGCGGGTCTGCTCGCCGCCCGCGGGCTCACCGTCTCCGGCTCGGACGCCCAGGACGGCCCCGTGCTCGACGGGCTGCGGGCCGCGGGCGTCGCCGTGCACGTCGGCCACGACGCCGCGCACGTCGAGTTCGTCGACACCGTCGTGCTGTCGAGCGCGATCCGGGACACCAACCCGGAGCTCGTCCGGGCGCGCGAGCGCGGCCTGCCCGTGCTGCACCGCTCCGACGCGCTCGCCGCCCTCATGGCCGGGCGCATCGGCATCGCCGTCGCGGGTGCGCACGGCAAGACCACCACGTCCACGATGGTCGCGACCGCGCTCGCCGCCGCGGGCCGGGACGACCAGGTGCTCGACCCGTCGTACGCGATCGGCGGCACGGTGCTCACCACCGACGGCGCGACCCCGGGCTACCGCACGGGCGCGGGCGAGGTGTTCGTCGCGGAGGCCGACGAGTCGGACGGCTCGTTCCTCGCGTACGCCCCGGCGGTCGCCGTCGTCACCAACGTCGAGCCCGACCACCTGGACCACTACGGGTCCGCCGTGGCGTTCGAGGCGGCGTTCGAGCAGTTCGCCGACCGGGTGCTCGACGGCGGCGCGCTGGTCGCCTGCGTCGACGACCCCGGCGCCGCCCGGCTGGTCGACGCCGTGCGCGAGCGCCTGACCCGGCGCGGCGTGCGCGTCCTCACCTACGGCACCGACGCCGCCATCGCCGACGGGAACCCGGACCTCGTGCTCGGGCCGCTGCGCCCGGTCGGCGGGACCTGGCACGTGACCCTGACGTCCCGCACCGCCGAGGTGCCCGGCGCGGACCTCGTCCTCGCCGTCCCCGGCGAGCACAACGCCGCCAACGCCGCCGCGGCCTACCTCGCGGCGTGGGCCGTCGGGGCGGACGCCGCCGCGGTGGCCGCCGGTCTCGGCGACTTCCGCGGCACCGGCCGCCGGTTCGAGGACCGCGGCACCGTCGCGGGCGTGCGCGTCGTGGACGACTACGCCCACCACCCCACCGAGGTGGCCGCCCTGCTGCGCACCGCCCGCAGCGTCGTCGGCGACGGCCGGGTGCACGTGCTGTTCCAGCCGCACCTGTACTCGCGGACCCGCACGTTCGCCGCGGAGTTCGGCGCCGCGCTCGACCTCGCCGACACCGTCGTGGTCACCGACGTCTACGCCGCCCGCGAGGACCCGGACCCCGAGGTCTCGGGCGACACCGTCGTGCAGCGCGTCCCCACGCCCGGCCGGGCCCGGTACGTCGCCGACCGGCACGACGCGGCGCTGGCCGTGGCCGCCGCCGCCGGTGCGGGGGACCTCGTGCTCACCGTCGGCGCGGGCGACGTCACCCACCTCGGGGCGGACGTGCTGGCGGCGCTGGCCGCGGCCCCGACCGACCCGGCCGCCGGCGCGGACGGTGCCGTCGGCGGCACGGCCACCGGTGGCATGACGGAGACCGACCCCGACCCCGACGCGACGCGCGAGGACCCGACGGGGACCGCGTGACGCCGCAGCGCCCCCGTCCTCCCGCGCCCCGACCGGCCCCGCCGCGCCGGGGCGGTGGCGTGCCCGGGTCGCCGGACCCGGAGGGGACGGACGACCGCACAGCGCCCACGCCCCGCACCGCGCGCACGGCGGCCACGCCTCGTCCGTCCTCCGCTGCTCGCACGACGCCCGCCGCGCGGGCGACGGGGAAGCCCCGGACCGCCCCCACCGACGCCACGCCCACCCGCACCGGGGCCGACCCCCGGCGCACGTCGGGGCGCGGGTCGGCGACCCCGGCGGAGCCGGGCACGGAGCTCGAGCCCCGCACCGGCGCGTTCCCGGTCCGCCCGCCCGTCGTCAGCCAGGGCTCGGCCGCGCGGTTCGCCGAGCGCGCGCGGGCCCGGCGGATGCTCGCGTGGCGGCAGATCGTCGGCGTCGTGGGCGGCGTCGTCGTGGTCGGCGCGCTCGCGTGGCTGCTGCTGCTGTCGCCGGTGCTGGCGCTGGACCCGGAGCAGGTGCGGGTGGACGGTGCGGGCACGGTCGTCGCGGTGGACCAGGTCCGGGCCGTGGTCGACGAGCACACGGGCGTGCCGCTCCCGCGCCTGGACGTTACCGGGCTGCGCACGGCGCTGCTCGACGTGCCCGGCGTGCGGGACGTCACGCTGTCCCGCGACTGGCCGCGTGGGCTGTCCGTGCAGCTCGTGTCCCGCGAACCCGTGGCGGCGGTGCCCGAGGCGGCGGACGTCGTCGAGGGCGCGCCGGGGACCGCGGCGGGCGACGCCGAGGCCGCCGCGCCGGGGTACGCGCTCGTGGACCAGGACGGCGTGAAGGTCGGACGTTCCGACACCCCGCCCGAGGGGCTGCCGGTCGTGGAGGTCCCGGTGGGCGAGGCGCGGATCCTCGCGGCGGCGCTCGGCGTGCTGGAGTCGCTGCCGGACGCCCTGCTGGCGGACATCGGCCAGGTCTCGGCGGGCACCCAGGACACGGTGCGCTTCGTCCTGCGCGACGGGGCGACCGTCGAGTGGGGGAGCGCGCAGGAGCCGGACCTGAAGGCGGCGGTGCTCTCGGCGCTGCGTGCCGCACCGGAGACGGCGGGGTCGAGCCGCTACGACGTCTCGGCGCCGACGATGCCGGTCGTGGGGTGAACGTGGGCGGCGCCACGTCGGCGGGCACCGACACGCGCGGCGCGGTCGTTGAACGCTCGCCCCGCGACCCATACCGTCACGTCTAGACAGAACTGACATAACTATAACCCTCTAGTTGAGGGTGAAGGTTCGTCGACATCGCAACGAGAGGCACCCACCGTGGCAGCTCCGCAGAACTACCTGGCGGTCATCAAGGTCGTCGGCATCGGTGGCGGCGGCGTCAACGCCGTCAACCGGATGATCGAGGTCGGCCTCAAGGGTGTCGAGTTCATCGCCATCAACACCGACGCGCAGGCGCTGCTCATGTCGGACGCCGACGTCAAGCTCGACGTGGGCCGCGAGCTCACCCGGGGACTCGGCGCCGGCGCCGACCCCGAGGTCGGCAAGAAGGCCGCCGAGGACCACGCGGAGGAGATCGAGGACGTCCTGCGCGGCGCCGACATGGTCTTCGTCACCGCCGGCGAGGGCGGCGGCACCGGCACCGGCGGCGCGCCCGTCGTCGCGCGGATCGCGCGCTCGCTCGGCGCCCTGACCATCGGCGTCGTCACCCGGCCGTTCACCTTCGAGGGTCGGCGTCGCACCGTCCAGGCCGACTCCGGCATCGAGGCGCTGCGCGACGAGGTCGACACCCTCATCGTCATCCCGAACGACCGCCTGCTCTCGATCTCGGACCGCTCGGTGTCCGTGCTCGACGCGTTCCGCTCGGCGGACCAGGTGCTGCTGTCCGGTGTCCAGGGCATCACGGACCTCATCACCACCCCGGGCCTGATCAACCTCGACTTCGCCGACGTGAAGTCCGTCATGCAGGGCGCGGGCTCCGCGCTCATGGGCATCGGCTCCGCGCGCGGCGAGGACCGCGCCGTGCAGGCCGCCGAGCTCGCGATCTCCTCGCCGCTGCTCGAGGCCAGCATCGACGGCGCGCACGGCGTCCTGCTGTCCATCCAGGGTGGTTCCGACCTCGGCCTGTTCGAGATCAACGAGGCCGCGCGCCTCGTCCAGGAGGCCGCGCACGCCGAGGCGAACATCATCTTCGGCGCGGTCATCGACGACGCGCTCGGCGACGAGGTGCGGGTCACCGTCATCGCCGCCGGGTTCGACGGCGGTGCCCCGCAGGCGCGCCGCGACGGCCGGGGCCTCGGCCAGGTCGCCGCGGGTCGCGCGCCCGCCGCGATCCCGCCGTCGGCCGCGGTGCCGACGACCACGGCCGCGCACGCCGTCGTCCCGCCCCGCCCGGTGAACCCGGACGCCGAGCAGCCGTCCGACGTCCCGGCGTTCCTCACCCCGGAGAGCGCGGGCACCAGCCAGCTCGAGGTCCCGCGGATCTTCGAGGAGGAGGTCGCGCGCCGCAAGGACGACGACCTGGACGTCCCCGACTTCCTCAAGTGACGCCCGCGCGGTGACGCTGCCCGACCGGCCGGCGCGCCCCGACCCGCCCTCCGCGGCGGTCCGGGGCGGCCGGCCGTCGGCGTCCGTGCTGGGCGTCGACCTCGGCCCCGGCGTCCGGGCGGGATTCACCACCCGGGACGGCGGGGTCAGCCCCGCGCCGTGGGACTCGCTCGACCTCGGGCTGCTCGTCGGCGACGACCCCGACCGCGTGCGGGAGAACCGCGCGCGCGTCGCGGCGTGGGCCGGGGCGCCCGTCGCCTGGGCGACGCAGGTGCACGGCGCCGCCGTGCACGTCGTGCGCGGGACGGGTGACGCCGCGGGGGACAGCGTGGGGGAGGTCGACGGGCTGGTGTCGGCCGTGCCCGGCACGGCGGTGGCGGTGCTGGTCGCGGACTGCGTGCCCGTGCTGCTCGCCGACCCGGTCGCCGGTGTCGTCGGCGCCGCGCACGCCGGGCGGCGCGGTCTCGCCGGCGGGGTGGTGCAGGCCACGCTCGCGGCCATGGTCGCGGCGGGTGCGGATCCGGCGCGCGTGCGCGCCGCCGTGGGCCCGGCGATCTCCGGCGCGCGGTACGAGGTGCCGACGGCCCTGCAGCGCGAGGTCGCCGCCGCGGTCCCCGGGACCGCCTGCACGACCGTCGACGGGACGCCCGGGCTGGACCTCCCGGCGGGCGTCGCGGGGGTGCTCCGGGCCGCCGGTGTGACGGACGTCCTGCTCACGGGGTGGTGCACCGCCACCGACCCGCGGTTCTTCTCCCACCGGCGCGCGCAGCGCGCCGGGACGACCACCGGGAGGTCTGCTGCGGTCGTGGCGCTCAGCAATGTCTGATATGCCTGTTATGTCACCTGCAAATGCTCCGACACGCCGCGTGTCGCAGCGCGGGGCCACCTGGGCGCATTGCTAGCGTGACGACGCAGGACATGGATGTGATTTCGGGGATGGAGTGATCGCGATGGCCGGAGCGCTGCGCAAGACCATGCTGTACCTCGGGCTTGCCGACGACCGTGGCGAGCACGAGCAGTACGTCGACGAGTACGACGAGCCGGAGGCGACCGTGGGACAGGACTACGAGGCCGAGGTGACGCCGCTGCACCGCACGGCCCCGCCCGTCGAGCGCGTCGCGGCTCCCGCGCCGCGCTCCGCCGGTGCCACGGGCGAGGTCCGTCGCATCACGACGATCCACCCGCGCTCGTACAACGACGCGCGCAAGATCGGCGAGGCGTTCCGCGACGGCACGCCGGTGATCATGAACCTCTCCGACATGGACGACGCCGACGCCAAGCGCTTGGTCGACTTCGCGGCGGGCCTGATCTTCGGCCTGCACGGCGCGATCGAGCGCGTGACCAACAAGGTCTTCCTGCTCTCCCCGCAGTCCGTGGAGATCGTCGGCGACGGGCGGGCCCCCGAGGCCTCCCGCGCCGGGTTCTTCAACCAGAGCTGACCGCGGGAGACTGAGGCGTGAACCTCGTCCTCGGCGTGCTCCAGCTCGCCGTCCTGCTGTTCGTCCTCGTCCTGCTCGTGCGCCTGGTCCTGGACTGGGTGCAGTACTTCGCCCGCGAGTGGCGCCCGACCGGCGTCGCGCTCGTGGTCGCGGAGATCACGTACTCGGTGACGGACCCGCCGCTACGGGCCCTGCGCCGCGTGATCCCGCCGCTGACCCTCGGCTCCATCCGCCTCGACCTGGCGTTCCTGGTGCTGATGCTCGGCTGCTCGTTCCTGATCTCCCTGCTCGGGGCTCTCGCGACATGAGCACCACCCGGCACCGCACGACGACGCGGTGCCGGTGTCCCTACGCAGAACCGGGTGACGGCAACGCCGCGCGGGTCGCGTGCACAAACCGGAATGTCCGCTACGGTGGCCCGAGGTGGTCGGCGGACTGCCACCGGCTCGACCCAGTACGACCGAAGAGGTGACGACGATGGCACTGCTGACAGCAGACGACGTCCTGAACAAGAAGTTCCAGGCGACGAAGTTCCGCGAGGGGTACGACCAGGACGAGGTCGACGACTTCCTCGACGAGGTCGTGAACACCCTCCGGGAGACGCAGGGCGAGAACGAGGACCTCAAGAGCAAGCTCGCCGCGGCGGAGCGCCGCATCGCCGAGCTCAGCCGCCAGGGGGCCCAGGCCGCCGCGGCGCCGAAGCCCGAGGCCGAGAAGCCCGCCCCGGCTCCCGCACCCGCCCCGGTGCCCGCCGCCGCCCCGGCGCCCGCTCCCGTGGCCAGCGCGCCCGTCGCGCCGCAGCGGCAGAGCGAGCCCGAGTCCGCGACCGGCATGCTCGCCCTGGCCCAGAAGCTGCACGACGACTACGTGCGCAGCGGCCAGGAGGAGGGCGACCGCATCGTCAACGAGGCCAAGGGCCAGGCGCAGCGCATCGTCCGCGAGGCCGAGGAGACGTCGGCCCGCACGCTCAGCGAGCTCGAGCAGGAGCGTTCGATCCTCGAGCGCAAGATCGACGAGCTGCGCGTCTTCGAGCGCGACTACCGCACCCGCCTCAAGAGCTACCTCGAGAACCTGCTCGGGGACCTCGACAACCGGGCCAGCGCGCTCCCGCAGCGCGCCCAGGGCGCCACGCCCTGACCCCGGCGCACTGACGCACCGCTCCGCCGGGCGCGCCACCGTCACCCGCAGCACACCACGCCCGCACCGTCGGGCGTGGTGTGTTGTGCGTGGTGGGTCCGGGCACGTTAGTCTCTGCGGACTCATCTGAGGGAAAGAGGACCACCGTGGCCATCAACGACTCGCTCAGCGCGCCGGCCCCCCGCGCGCTCCCCGACCTGACGGACGCGGCCAACCGGTTCCCGGTGCGGGCCGGGGAGGACCCCTGGACCGACGCCGAGGTGCTCGAGATCGCCTCCGGCCTCGTCGCCGAGGTCGACCGGCTCACCGCCGAGCTCGCCGCCGCCGACGAGGGCCTGTCGGACCTGCTGCGCAACTCCGGCGACGGGGCGGGCGACGACCAGGCGGACTCCGGCTCCAGCGCCCTGGAGCGCGAGCACGAGCTCACCCTCGTGAACAACACCCGCGACATGCTCGCCCAGACCAACCGGGCGCTCGCGCGCATCGACGCGGGCACGTTCGGGCGCTGCGACTCCTGCGGCGAGGCCATCGGCAAGGCCCGCGTGCAGGCGTTCCCGCGGGCGACCCTGTGCGTCGCGTGCAAGCAGCGCGAGGAGCGCCGCTGACCGCGCACGGCTGACGTCCGACGACCCCCGGTGGGAGCACCGCCGGGGGTCGTCGTGCGTCGCGGGGCGGTGCGCCGTGCCCGGGGCACCGGGTGCGCTGCGTAGACTCCTGCGCGATGTCCGACACCCCCGGCCCCGTGCCCGACGCCCCGCGTCCCGCCGAGGAGCCCACCGCCACCGTCCCGACCGACGCCGCCGCTGCGGCGGGCACGAGCGCGAACCCGCGCCGCCGGCTCGTCACGTTCCTCGTCGTCCTCGCGGCGGTGACGCTCGTGCTCGACCAGGCCACCAAGGCGTGGGCGCTCGCCACGCTGGACGAGGGCGTGCGGCACCCGGTGCTGGGGGACCTGCTCGGGATCCAGCTGCTGTTCAACCCCGGGGCGGCGCTCGGGCTCGCGACCGGCACCACCTGGCTGCTCACGCTCGTCGCCGTCGTGGTCGTCGTCGTGATCGTGCGGGTGTCCCGGCGCCTCGGCTCGCGCGGGTGGGCGCTCGCGCTCGGCCTGCTGCTCGGTGGTGCGCTCGGCAACCTCACCGACCGGCTGATCCGCGACCCCGGCTTCGCACGCGGGCACGTCATCGACTTCATCGCCTACGCGGACTGGTTCGTGGGCAACGTCGCGGACATCGCCATCGTGGTCGCGGCCGGGCTGCTGATGATCCTGTCGCTGCGCGGCGTCCGCCTCGACGGCACCCGCGAGGGCGCCGACGACCCGGCCGAGGACGCCGAGGCCGAGGCCGAGGCCGACGGCGCGGCGGACGGGGCGCGCCGCGATGGCTGACGTCCGCACCTTGCCCGTCCCGGACGCCCTGGCGGGGGAGCGCGTCGACGCCGCCCTGTCCCGGATGCTCGGCCTGTCCCGCACCCGGGCCGCCGAGCTCGCCGAGGGCGGGTACGTGCGCGTCGACGGCGTCGCCGTCGGCAAGTCCGCGCGCCTGCTCCCCGAGTCGTGGCTCGAGGTCGAGATGCCCGCCCCCGAGCCCGTGCGGCCCATCTCGTCCGAGGACGACGTCCCCGCGCTGCGGGTCGCGTACGAGGACGACGACCTCGTGGTCGTGGACAAGCCCGTCGGCGTCGCCGCGCACCCCTCGCCGGGGTGGACCGGCCCGACCGTGGTCGGCGTCCTCGCGTCCCGCGGGTACCGGATCTCGACGTCGGGCGCCGCCGAGCGGCAGGGCGTCGTGCACCGGCTCGACGTCGGCACCTCGGGCCTCATGGTCGTCGCCAAGAGCGAGCACGCCTACACCGAGCTCAAGCGCGCCTTCAAGGAGCGCACGGTCGACAAGATCTACCACGCGCTCGCCCAGGGGCACCCCGACCCCACCACCGGCACCATCGACGCGCCCATCGGGCGGCACCCGGGCTCGGACTGGAAGTTCGCCGTCGTCGCGGACGGCAAGCCCTCGGTCACGCACTACGAGGTGCTCGAGATGCTGCCCGCCGCGTCCCTGGCGGAGATCCACCTGGAGACCGGGCGCACGCACCAGATCCGCGTGCACATGTCCGCGCTGCGGCACCCGCTCGTCGGGGACCTCACCTACGGCGCGGACCCCGCGCTCGCCGAGCGGGTCGGGCTGAGCCGGCAGTGGCTGCACGCCATGCGCCTGGGCTTCGCGCACCCCGCCGACGGGCGGCGGCTCGAGGTGTCCAGCGAGTACCCGGCTGACCTCGCCCGGGCCCTGGAGACGTTGCGCGACGGGTACCGCTAGCGCGTCTCGGTACCGCTCCGGCGGGGCCGGCGGGGCGCACGGTGTGACGTTCGCGGTCCGCCCCGCGGGGCGTGCCGGATGTGTCGGAGCGGCGTCCTAGGATGGCGCGCATGGCTTCGTCGGACCCGGGTTTCGTCCACCTCCACGTGCACTCCGAGTACTCGATGCTCGACGGTGCGGCCCGGGTGGGCGAGATGCTCGCGGAGGCCAAGCGGCTCGACCAGACCGCCATGGCGATCACGGACCACGGCTACCTGTTCGGCGCGTTCGACTTCTACTCCCAGGCCAAGAAGGCCGGGATCAAGCCGATCATCGGCGTCGAGGCGTACGTCACGCCGGGCACCAGCCGGTTCGACCAGACGCGCGTGCGCTGGGGCGAGTCGCACCAGGCGTCCGACGACGTCTCCGCCCGCGGTGCGTACACGCACATGACGCTGCTGTCCCGCACGACGCAGGGCATGCACAACCTGTTCCGCATGGGGTCGCTGGCGTCCCTCGACGGGCAGATGGGCAAGTGGCCGCGCATGGACCGCGAGCTGCTGCAGACGTACAGCGACGGGCTCATCGCGACGTCCGGCTGCCCGTCCAGCGAGGTGCAGACCCGGCTGCGGCTGGGCCACTGGGACGAGGCCGTGCGCGCCGCGGGCGAGCTGCAGGACATCTTCGGCAAGGAGAACTTCTTCGTCGAGGTGATGGACCACGGGCTCGAGATCGAGCGCCGCACCATCAAGGACCTCATCCGGCTCGCCGAGCAGATCGGCGCGCCGCTGGTCGCGACGAACGACCTGCACTACACGACCAAGGACGACGCGCACGCGCACGAGGTGCTGCTCGCCGTGCAGTCCGGGTCGACGCTGGACGAGCCCACCTACGACCAGGGCGGCTCCCGGTTCGCGTTCGGCGGTGACGGCTACTACGTGAAGTCCGCGGCCGAGATGCGCCGCACCTGGGCCGAGCTGCCCGAGGCGTGCGACAACACCCTGCTCATCGCGGAGCGGTGCGAGGTCGAGTTCCCGACCGGCGCCAACTACATGCCCCGGTTCCCCGTCCCGGACGGCGAGGACGAGAACTCCTGGTTCGTCAAGGAGGTCGAGGCCGGGCTGCAGCGCCGGTACAAGGGCCAGGTCCCCGACGACGTCCGCAAGCAGGCGGAGTACGAGACCGAGGTCATCGTCTCGCTCGGGTTCTCCGGCTACTTCCTCGTCGTCGCCGACTTCATCCAGTGGGCCAAGGACCAGGGCATCCGCGTCGGACCCGGCCGTGGTTCCGCAGCCGGGTCGATGGCGTCGTACGCGATGGGCATCACCGAGCTCGACCCGCTGCGGCACGGGCTCATCTTCGAGCGGTTCCTCAACCCCGAGCGCGTCTCCTGGCCCGACGTCGACGTCGACTTCGACGAGCGTCGGCGCGGTGAGGTCATCCGGTACGTCACCGAGAAGTACGGCGACGACCGGGTCGCGCAGATCGTCACCTACGGCACGATCAAGGCCAAGCAGGCCCTCAAGGACTCCTCGCGCGTGCTGGGCTTCCCGTTCGCGATGGGGGAGAAGCTCACCAAGGCGATGCCGCCCGCCGTCATGGGCAAGGACATCCCGCTGTCCGGCATGTACGACCCCGAGCACCCCCGGTACGCCGAGGCCGAGGAGTTCCGCCAGGTCGTCGCCGCCGACCCCGAGGCGCAGCGCGTCCTGGAGACCGCGCGCGGCCTGGAGAACCTCAAGCGCCAGTGGGGCGTGCACGCGGCCGGCGTCATCATGTCCAGCGAGCCGCTGATCGACATCATCCCGATCATGAAGCGGCCGCAGGACGGCGCCGTCATCACCCAGTTCGACTACCCGACGTCCGAGGGCCTCGGCCTGATCAAGATGGACTTCCTCGGGCTGCGCAACCTCACGATCCTCGACGACGCGCTGCGCAACATCGTCATGAACGGCAAGGACCCGATCGAGCTCGACGACATCGAGCTCGACGACAAGCCCACCTACGAGCTGCTCGGCCGGGGCGACACCCTCGGCGTGTTCCAGCTCGACGGCGGGCCCATGCGGTCCCTGCTGCGCCAGATGCGCCCCGACAACTTCGAGGACATCTCCGCCGTCATCGCCCTGTACCGGCCCGGTCCGATGGGCATGAACTCGCACACCAACTACGCGCTGCGCAAGAACGGCCTGCAGCCGAACACGCCGATCCACCCGGAGCTCGAGGAGCCCCTGGCGGAGGTCCTCGACGGCACCTACGGCCTCATCGTGTACCAGGAGCAGGTGCAGAAGGCCGCGCAGGTGCTCGCCGGGTACTCGCTCGGCCAGGCCGACCTGCTGCGTCGCGCGATGGGCAAGAAGAAGAAGGAGATCCTCGACAAGGAGTTCGTCCCCTTCGAGGCCGGCATGAAGGAGCGCGGGTACTCCGCGGCCTCCATCAAGGCCGTCTGGGACGTGCTGGTCCCGTTCGCCGGGTACGCCTTCAACAAGGCGCACTCCGCCGGGTACGGCGTCGTCTCCTACTGGACCGCCTACCTCAAGGCGAACTACCCGACCGAGTACATGGCGGGCCTGCTCACCTCCGTCGGCGACGACAAGGACAAGTCCGCGCTGTACCTCGGCGAGTGCCGCCGCATGGGCATCACCGTGCTGCCGCCGGACGTGAACTCCTCGTCCGCGCTGTTCACCGCCGTCGGCGACGACATCCGGTTCGGCCTCACCGCCGTCCGCAACGTCGGCGCGAACGTGGTCGAGGCGATCGTCCGCACCCGCGAGGAGAAGGGCGACTTCACGTCGTTCACCGACTTCCTCGACAAGGTGCCCGCCGTCGTCTGCAACAAGCGGACCATCGAGTCGCTCATCAAGTCCGGCGCGTTCGACTCCCTCGGTCACGCCCGCCGCGCCCTGCTGCTCGTGCACGAGCAGGCCGTCGAGTCCGTCATCGGCGTCAAGCGCAAGGAGGCGACCGGGCAGTTCGACCTGTTCGCCGACCTCGCGGGCGACGACGGCCCCGGGTTCTCCGTCCAGGTGCCCGACGTGCCGGACTGGGACAAGAAGCAGCGGCTGCAGTTCGAGCGCGAGATGCTCGGCCTGTACGTCTCCGACCACCCGCTGTCCGGCCTCGAGCACGTGCTCTCCGCCGCCGCCGACGTCTCCATCGCCACGCTCAACGCCGACGAGGCCCGCCCCGACGGGTCGACCGTCGTCGTCTCCGGCCTCGTCACGTCGCTGCAGCGCAAGATGTCCAAGCAGGGCAACCCGTGGGCCGCCGTCACGCTGGAGGACATGGAGGGCTCCGTCGAGATCATGTTCTTCGGCGAGACGTACCTCGCGTACTCCACCGTGCTCGCCGAGGACGCCGTCATCGTCGTGCGCGGACGCGTCCGGCGCCGCGACGACGCCATGCAGCTGCAGGCGATGGAGGTGTCGCTGCCCGACCTGTCCGCCGTCGCGGACTCGCCGGTCGTCGTCACCCTGTCGGAGTCGCGGTGCATCCCGCCGGTCGTCGAGCGGCTGCGCGAGGTCATCAGCACGCACCCGGGCATCACCGAGCTGCACCTGCGGATCACCCGACCCGGCGGGCGGACCACCGTCCTGCGCGCCGGGGAGGCGCTGCGCGTCGAGAAGACGCCCGCGCTGTACGGGGACCTCAAGGCGCTGCTCGGACCGGGGTGCATCCAGGCGTCGGCGTCACCGGTCCCGGTCTGACCGGACCGGCCGGGGACGCACCGGCAGGACGAACGAGGGGCAGTGCCGTGACCGAACCGTCGAGGACCGTGCCGCTCGGCACCGTGCTGCTCGGAACCGACCTGCCCGGGACCGACCTGCCCGGGACGGGCACGGCCGGCGCGGCCGCGTCCGTGACGTTCCGGCGCCGGTACCCCGTGCCCTCCGCCGACCTCTGGGCGGCCGTCACCGACCCCGACCGGCTCGCCGCCTGGATGGGGCCCGTGCACGGCACGCTCGCCGTCGGGGCTCGGTACGAGGTGCGCATGGGCGCCGACGAGCCCGGCAGCGACCAGAACGCCACCGGCACCGTGCTGTCCTGCGACCCGCCGCACGGCTACGCCGTCGGGTGGGAGTTCCCGGGCGAGGAGACGAGCGCCGTCGAGATCCGGGTGGAGCCTGCCGAGGTCGCCGACGGCCTCGGTGCTGAGGACGCCGGTGCAAGCTTCCGGGGTGCTGACGGCCCGGGACCGCACGACCCCGGTGCCGGCGGCCCGGGCGCGTTCCTGGTGCTCCGGCACGCCGGCCTCGGCGACGGCCAGGCCGTCGGGTACGGGGCCGGGTGGCACACGTCGCTCGACCGGCTGGACGACCACCTCGCCGGTCGGGAGGTGCGGGAGTGGGACGCGCTGTTCGCGTCGTGGCTGCCGCGCTACCGGGACGCCGCGAGCCGCTGATCGGGCCGCACGGGACGTCTGTCGGCGCGTGGCCCCCGGGGGAGCAGACCTCGGAGGAGTGACGCTGCGGTGGGTCAGCCGACCTCGGCGGAGTTCGACCCGCGCGGGTCGTCCACCGCGACCACGTCGCCCTTGCGGAGCTGGCGTCCGCGCCGCAGCTCGGGCTCCCCGTTGACGGTGACCTCGCCCTCCTCGATGAGCGCGCGGGCGTCGGCGCCGGAATCCGCCAGCCCGGCGAGCTTGAGGAACTGGCCGAGGCGGATCGAGTCGTCGGAGATGGGGACCGTGGTGGGCACGGCACCATCCTGCCAGGACGCGCCGTCGCCGCCGAGCCGGCGGACCCGGCCTGTGGACGCGCGCGTCGGGTGCGGGTGGGCGCGCCTAGAATCGGACGGGTGATCTCCCGCATCGACCTGCGCGGTCGCCGTCTGTCCCGCCGTGACCTCCTCGAGACCCTGCCGCGTCCCGAGCTGGACGTGGAGTCCGCCACCGCGGCGGTCGAGCCGATCCTCGCCGACGTCCGGTCCCGGGGTGCTGCTGCCCTGCGGGACCTCGCCGAGCGGTTCGACGGGGTCCGGCCCGCGCACCTGCGGGTCCCCGCCGACGCCATCGCGCAGTCGGTCGCCGTCCTCGACCCGGCGGTGCGTGCCGCGCTGGAGGAGACCATCCGCCGCGTGCGGGCGGTGCACGCCTCGCAGCGGCCGGTCGGGCACACGGTGCAGGTCGCGCCGGGCGCCCAGGTGCGCCAGCGGTGGATCCCGGTGCGCCGTGTGGGCCTGTACGTCCCCGGTGGCCTCGCCGTCTACCCCTCGTCGGTGATCATGAACGTCGTCGCCGCCCAGGAGGCGGGCGTCGGGTCTCTGGCGGTCACCTCGCCCCCGCAGCGCGACAACGGCGGGCTGCCCGACGCCGTCGTGCTCGCGACCTGCGCGCTGCTCGGCGTGGACGAGGTCTACGCGGTCGGCGGGGCGCAGGCCGTCGCGATGCTCGCGTACGGCGCCGACGGCTCCGAGGAGGTCGACGGCTCCGTCCTGTGCGAGCCGGTCGACGTCATCACCGGCCCCGGCAACGTCTACGTCGCCGCCGCGAAGCGTCTGGTGCGCGGCGCGGTCGGCATCGACGCGGAAGCGGGACCCACCGAGATCGCCGTGCTCGCCGACGCCACCGCCGACCCCGACCACGTCGCGGCGGACCTCGTGTCGCAGGCCGAGCACGACCCGCTTGCCGCGTCGGTGCTCGTGACCACGTCCGTCGAGCTCGCCGGGGCCGTCGAGTCCAAGCTCGTCGACCGCGTGCAGGCCACCCGGCACGCCGAGCGCGTCGCGCAGGCCCTGTCCGGCCCGCAGTCCGCGATCGTCCTGGTCGACGACCTGGACGCGGGGCTCGACGTCGTCAACGCCTACGGGGCCGAGCACCTGGAGATCCAGACCGCCGACGCCGCCGCCGTCGCCGAGCGCGTGACCAGCGCCGGGGCGATCTTCGTCGGGCCGTACTCGCCGGTCTCCCTCGGCGACTACATGGCCGGGTCCAACCACGTGCTGCCGACGGGCGGGTGCGCGCACTTCTCCTCCGGGCTCGGGGTGCACGCCTTCGTGCGGGCCGTGCAGGTCGTGGAGTACGACGCCGACGCGCTGCGCGAGGTCGCGGGCAAGATCGTCGCCCTCGCGGACGCCGAGGGCCTGCCCGCGCACGGCGAGGCGGTCAGCGCCCGCTTCTGACCCACGCCGCTCGCCGTGGCGGTGGGCGTCCGGGCCGGTGCCCGGCCGGCGCTGGTGTCGGCCGTGCCGTCGGTCGCCCCGCGCGGGGCCGTGGTCGCGGCTCCGGTGGCCCTGCGTGTCAGCCCACGCCGAGCACGAACGGCAGCACCGCCGCCGCTCCGGCCTGCCGGAGCAGGCGCGCGCCGACGGTGAGCGTCCACCCGGAGTCGGTGCGGTCGTCCACGAGCAGCACGGTCCGCCCCGGCAGCCCGGACGCGGCGGCGGGCGCGAGGTCCAGCTCGAGCCGTCGCGCGACGGCGGCGAGCCGGTGCGCGGAGTTGACGTCGTGCCGGGTCGGCGGGTGGTCGGGCCGTGGCGCGAGCGCCCCGATGAGCGGCAGCCCGAGGTGCCGGGCGACGCCCTGCGCGAGGTGCTCGACCAGCGCGGGCCGGGTCGCGGACCGGACGAGGACGACGCCCTCGGGTCGCTGCTCGGGCTGCCAGGCGTCGAGGGTGGCGAGCACCGGGTCGCGCAGCGCGACCGGCAGCCCCGCGGCGGGGTCGGCCTCGGTGCCGAACAGGTCGCGCAGCAGCCCGCCCCAGCCGACCGAGTCGAGGCGCGCGACCGCCCGGCCCGGTGCCGCGCGCTCGTTCTCCGCGATCCGCCCGGACAGGTCGATGCCGAGCGTCGCCATGCCGGACGGCCACTGCCGCCGGGGGTCGACGGCGGTCCCGGCGGTGGTGAGCAGCGCCTGCGCCCCGGCGACGTGCGCCTCGTCGGGCGTCGTGCCGAACGCCGCGCCGGTGCACCGGTCGCAGCGGCCGCACCGCCAGCCCGCGCCGTCCGGTCCGGCGAGCTCGGGGTCGTCCAGCGCGCGGCGCAGGTGGGCCATGCGGCAGCCCTCGCCGGTGACGTAGTCGACCATGAGCTGCTGCTCCGCGCGCCGGGTCGCGGTGACGCGGTCGTACCGCTCGGCGTCGTACGCCCACGGCGCCCCGGTGGCCTCCCAGCCGCCACGCACCCGCCGGACGGCGCCGTCGACGTCGAGGACCTTGAGCATCTGCTCCAGCCGGGACCGGCGCAGCGAGACGTGCGTCTCCAGCGCGGCGGTCGACAGCGTGCCGGAGGCGCCGAGGGCGCGCAGCGCGGCGTGCACGTCGTCCTCCGGCGGGAACGCCGTCGAGGCGAACCACTCCCAGATCGTCCGGTCCTCGCGCCCGGGCAGCAGCACCGCCACCGCGCGCCCGCCCACGGCCTCGGCGGCGCGTCCGGCGCGGCCGACCTGCTGGTAGTAGGCGATCGGGGAGGACGGTGCGCCGACGTGGACGACGAACCCGAGGTCCGGCTTGTCGAACCCCATGCCCAGGGCCGACGTCGCGACCAGCGCCTTGACGCGGTTGCCCAGCAGGTCGGCCTCGGCGACCTCGCGCTCGGCGGGGTCGGTCTGCCCGGTGTAGGTCCGCACGTCGAGCCCGGCGCCGCGCAGGTGCTCGGTGACCTGCTGCGCGGCGGCGATCGTCAGGCAGTAGACGATGCCGGACCCGTCGAGCGCGGGGAGGTTCTGCGCGAGCCACGCGAGCTGGCCCGCGGTGTCGGGGAGCCGCACGACGGACAGGTCGAGGCTGGACCGGTCGAGCGGGCCGCGGAGCACGAGGACGTCGTCCCGGACGGCGGTGCCGAGCTGCTCGGCGACGTCGGCCGTCACCCGGGCGTTCGCCGTGGCGGTGGTCGCGAGCACGGGGATGCCGTCGGGCAGCTCGGCCAGCAGCGTGCGGATCCGCCGGTAGTCGGGGCGGAAGTCGTGCCCCCAGTCGGAGATGCAGTGCGCCTCGTCGATGACGACCAGCCCCGCGTCCGCCGCGAGCCGCGGCAGCACCTCGTCGCGGAACGCCGGGTGGGTCAGGCGCTCGGGGGAGACGAGCAGCACGTCGACGTCTCCTGCCGCGATGCGCTCGTGCACCTCGTCCCACTCGGTGACGTTCGCGGAGTTCAGCGTCGCGGCCCGGACCCCGGCGCGCTGCGCGGAGGCCACCTGGTTGCGCATGAGCGCGAGCAGCGGCGAGACCAGCACGGTCGGCCCGGCACCGCGCGCCCGCAGCAGGGCGGTCGCGACGAAGTACACCGCGGACTTGCCCCACCCGGTGCGCTGCACGACGAGGGCCCGGCGGTGGTCGGAGACGAGCGCGTCGATCGCCCGCCACTGGTCGTCGCGCAGCCGCGCGTCGTCCCGCCCGACCAGGCGCCGGAGCACGGCCTCGGCCTCCTCGCGCAGCGCGGAGCGGTCGGTGGCCGAGGGTGCGGGCGTCGCGGTGCTCATCGTCGTCGACCCTAGCCGCCGCCACCCACACCCGCCCCGCCCCAGCCCGCCCCGCCCCACACCGCCCCGCCCGTGCCCGTCGCCCGCGCCCGTCGTCCCCGCACGAGGTCGGGGGAACGGCGCGAGGTCGGGACAACCGTTCCGCCGACCTCGTCCGGTTCCCCCGACCTCGCCGCGCGGCCCCCGCCCGACCTCGGCGCGCGCCACCGCGCCCGAGCCCGTCGCGAGACGCCGGGGCGTCCTGCGCGCCCGCGCGGATACGATCGCCCCCGTGACCGCCCCCGACCCCGTCGCCGCCGCCCCGGCCCCCGCCGGTGTCCTGCCGCTGCGCCCCGAGCTCGCCGGTGACGTGCCGTACGGCGCCCCGCAGCTCGACGTGCCGGTGCTGCTGAACGTCAACGAGAACCCGTACCCGCCGTCCGAGGCCGTCGTCGCCGACGTCGCCGCGGCGGTGGCTGGGGCCGCGCGCGGCCTGAACCGGTACCCGGACCGCGAGTTCCTGGGCCTGCGCGGCGACCTGGCGGACTACCTCGCGGTGGAGTCGGGCGTGCGGGTCGCGCCGGAGCAGGTGTGGGCGGCCAACGGCTCGAACGAGGTCATGCTGCACGTGCTGCAGGCGTTCGGCGGTCCGGGTCGCACCGCGCTGTCGTTCGCGCCGACGTACTCGATGTACCCGGAGTACGCCCGCGACACGCACACCCGCTGGGTCGCGGGTCGGCGCACGGACTCCTTCGACGTCGACCCCGCGCAGGCCCGGGCTCTGATCGCGCGCGAGGCGCCGTCGGTCGTGCTGCTGACCAGCCCGAACAACCCGACGGGCACGGCCCTGGACCTGAGCACCGTGCGCGAGGTGCTGGACGCCGCCGCGCAGGTGCCGGGCGGGTGCGTGGTCGTGGTCGACGAGGCGTACGCGGAGTTCCGTCGTGAGGGCGTGGAGTCGGCGCTGACGCTGCTGGCGGACCACCCGCACCTGGCGGTGAGCCGGACGATGTCGAAGGCGTTCGGCCTGGCCGGAGCCCGCGTGGGCTACCTCGCCGCGTCGCGGGACCTGGTGGACGCCCTGCGGGTGGTGCGGCTGCCGTACCACCTGTCGGCGGTGACGCAGGCGGTGGCCCGGGCGGCGCTCGCGCACGCCCCGGAGCTCATGGCCCAGGTCGGCTCCCTGCGGGACGAGCGGGACCAGCTCGTGCTGGACCTGCGCGACCGGGGGATCCGGGTGGCGGAGTCCGACGCGAACTTCGTGCTGTTCCAGGTGGGTGAGGGGCGCCACGAGATCTGGCAGGGTCTGCTGCACCGGGGCGTGCTCATCCGCGAGGTGGGTCCGGAAGGATGGCTCCGGGTGTCGGTCGGCACCCCGGAGGAGACCGCGGCGTTCACCGCCGCGCTGTGGGAGGTGCTGGGGATTTGAGCACGACGACCGGTGGGCGCACGGCGCGGGTCGAGCGGACGACGAGCGAGTCGAGCGTCGTCGTCGAGGTCGACCTCGACGGGACGGGCCGCACGCAGATCAGCACGTCGGTGCCGTTCTACGACCACATGCTGACGGCGCTGGGCAAGCACTCGCTGATCGACCTGACGGTCACGGCGACGGGCGACACGCACATCGACGCGCACCACACCGTCGAGGACGTGGCGATCTGCCTGGGCGAGGCGCTGCGGGAGGCGCTGGGCGACAAGCGCGGCATCGCGCGGTTCGGCGACGCCACGGTGCCCCTGGACGAGGCGCTGGCGCAGGCCGTCGTGGACGTGTCCGGCCGCCCGTACCTGGTGCACTCGGGGGAGCCGGAGGGCCAGGAGTACCACCTGATCGGCGGGCACTTCACGGGCTCGCTGACCCGGCACGTGCTGGAGTCGGTGGCGCACCACGCGGCGTTCGGCATGCACGTGCGCGTGCTGGCGGGCCGGGACCCGCACCACATCGTGGAGGCGCAGTTCAAGGCGCTGGCCCGCGCCCTGCGCGCCGCGGTCGCGCTGGACCCGCGGGTCGACGGCATCCCGAGCACGAAGGGCGCCCTGTGAGCACGACCCCCGGGGACGACCGCCCCGACGACCTCGGCTTCGAGGTCCCCGACGACCTCTCCTCGCTGGACGACCTGACCGGGTCCACGCCGGAGCCGCCCGCGGCGGCGCCCGCCGAGGACGCGGCCTTCGACGTCCCCGACGACCTGTCCGGCCTCGACGCCGCAGGCGCCGCCGGTGAGCCGCCGGAGCCCGTGGTCGCCGTCGTCGTGACCCAGGTCGCCGGGGCGAAGGCCCTGGCGGCGGCGTGCTCCCTGGCCGGGGTCGACGTGGACGCCGTCCCGTCGCCGGTCGGGGCGCTCGCGGTGCTCCGCGACACGACCGACGCGGCGACCACCGCGCGGGCCGCGGAGGCGCTGTCCCGCATGCTGCGCGGGTCCCCGGTGATCCTGCTGGACCGCCGCGGCGGTCGGATCGCGGCGAGCCGCTGGTCGGCGGGGGAGCGCGAGGACGACCTCGCGGCCGGGCTGGTGCTCTCCGGTGCACCGTCGGTGCTGGAGGACGTGCTGGTCGGCGGGACGCCCGCCGCCGAGGTCGACGGCGTCGAGACGAGCGTCGGCATGTCGCGCTGGGCGGCCATGCGCGCGCTGTCCGGCGGGCGGCGCCGCAAGGACTGACGGTCCGCCCGCCGGACGCGGCGGCGCCGGTGCGTCCGCGGGCCGTTAACCTGGTCGGGTGCTCAGCCAGCCTCGTGTCGTCGTCCTGGACTACGGATTCGGCAACGTCCGCTCGGCCGTGCGCGCCCTGGAGCGGGTGGGTGCGGCCGTCGAGCTGACCGCCGACCCCCGGCTCGCCGCCGAGGCGGACGGCCTGGTCGTCCCCGGCGTCGGGGCGTTCGCTGCGGTGATGGCGGGCCTGCGCGGCGTGCGCGGCGAGCAGCTGGTCGACCGGCGGCTCGCCGGCGGTCGCCCCGTGCTCGGCATCTGCGTCGGCATGCAGGTCATGTTCGACCGCGGCGACGAGCACGGCGTGCAGACCGACGGCCTGGGGGAGTGGCCCGGCGTCGTGGACCGCCTCGAGGCCGAGGTCGTGCCGCACATGGGCTGGTCCACGGTCGACGCCCCCGAGGGCACGCGGCTGTTCGCGGGCGTCGAGGACGAGCGGTTCTACTTCGTGCACTCGTACGCGGCGCGCGCGTTCCCGCTGTCCGACACCGCCGACCCCGAGCGCATGGCCCCGCCGATGGTGACGTGGGCCGACCACGGCGGGCGGTTCGTCGCCGCCGTGGAGAACGGGCCGCTGTCGGCCACGCAGTTCCACCCCGAGAAGTCCGGCGACGCCGGTGCCCACCTGCTGGAGAACTGGGTCGGCTCCCTGAGCTGAGCCCGCTCCACCGCACACCCACGACCCGCCCGGGTCGTCACCCCGACGAGGAGTCCCATGTCCGAGCGCCTGCAGCTCCTGCCCGCCGTCGACGTCGCCGACGGCCAGGCCGTCCGCCTGGTCCAGGGGGAGGCCGGGTCGGAGACGTCGTACGGCGACCCGCTGGCCGCCGCCCTGGACTGGCACGCGGGCGGCGCGGAGTGGATCCACCTGGTCGACCTCGACGCGGCGTTCGGGCGCGGGTCCAACGCCCCGCTGCTCGCCGACGTCGCGCAGGTGCTCTCCGGCAAGGGCGTCAAGGTCGAGCTGTCCGGCGGCATCCGCGACGACGCGTCCCTGGAGCGCGCCCTCGCGACCGGCGCGACGCGGGTCAACCTCGGCACCGCCGCGCTGGAGGACCCGGAGTGGACCGCCGACGCGATCGCGCGGCACGGCGACGCCATCGCGGTCGGACTCGACGTGCGCGGCACGACGCTCGCGGCCCGCGGCTGGACCCGCGAGGGTGGCGACCTCTGGGAGGTGCTGGCCCGCCTGGACGCGGCCGGCTGCTCCCGCTACGTGGTCACCGACGTGACCAAGGACGGCACCCTGCGCGGCCCGAACGTCGACCTCCTGCGCGAGGTCTGCTCCCGCACGGACGCCCCGGTCGTGGCCTCCGGTGGCATCTCCTCGCTCGACGACCTGCGGGCCCTGCGCGCGCTCACCGGCGAGGGCGTCGAGGGCGCGATCGTCGGCAAGGCGCTGTACGCGGGTGCGTTCACGCTGCCCGAGGCCCTGGACGTCGCCGGGCGCCCGTGACCGGGCGGGAGCTGCCGCCGACCTCCGCGTTCGCGGGGGACGACGGCAGCGCGGACCCGGGGGTCGCCGCCGCGCTGTCCGCGCTCGGTGCCGGGACGGGCAGCCCCGGTGCGGTCGTGGCGGCGCTGGCCGGCACCCGGGTGCTCGTGCCCGTCCTGGCCGAGCTCGAGGTCGCGGAGACGGTCGAGGTCGGCGGGCACGCGCACACCGTCGACAAGGAGGCGTCGGCGGGCATCGTGGCCCTGCAGGCCCCGGACGGTCGCACGGCCCTGCCGGTGTTCTCCTCGGTGGCGGCGATGACGGCGTGGCGCGCCGACGCCCGCCCGGTGCCGACCGAGGTCGTCCGGGCCGCGCTGTCCGCGGTGGACGAGGGCTGGGAGCTGCTCGTCCTCGACCCGGGCGGTCCCGTGACCGTGCTGCTGCCCCGCCCCGCCGTGTGGGCGCTGGCGCAGCAGCGCGCCTGGCAGCCCGCGGTCGACGGCGGTCAGGTGGCGCCGGACGTGCGGTCGGCCGTCCGGGCGACGGTGCAGGACGCGCTCGCGGGCGTCCTGGTCGCCGACCCCGCGCCGCGCCGGTTGCTCCGGCGCCCGCGCCCGGCCCCCGTGCTGGTCGACGTGGACGCCGTGCCCGGCGACCGCGCCGAGGTCGCCGTGGCCCTCACGTTGGTGCCGGGCCTCGACCGGGCCGCGCTGGACGCCGTCCTGCAGCGGGTCGGCGCGGCGCTGGCGGCCGACGAGGTCGTCGCGCAGCGGGTCGACTCGGTCGAGGTCCGGCTGGGCTGAGTCAGCGGCGGCGCCGGGTCAGCGCGAGGGCGAGCGCCAGCGCGACGCCGACCACGGCGCCGACGGCCTGCCCGCCGAGGATGACCCGGTTCAGGTCCAGCGCCGGCTGCCAGGACGCCTTGCCGTCCGGGGGGACCACGTAGACCCCCAGCGGCTTGACCCGCACCGCGTACCCGCCGGAGTCCGCCTGCCCGGTGCCCCGGCCCGCGGGACGCGCACCGCCGAACGGCCCGTGCCCGTGACCGTGCCAGGGCGCGTGCGGCGGCGCGGGGGCCTCGGGCGCCGCGTCGTCGGCGGACGTCTCGTCGGCCGGGGCGTCGGGGTCGTGGTGCTGGCCGCGCCGCAGGCCGAGCCGGGCACCCCCGGCCGCCGCGGCGAGGCCGTACGACCCGATCACCTTCCCCACGGGGACGACGAGCGTCCCGTCGACCTCGTAGGGCTCGCCGAACACGCGGCGCACGGACAGGGCCTCGCTCGCCGCGCGGGTCAGCGCGGCCAGGTCGGGGCGGGACTCGTCGGGCACGGTGACCTCCTGCGTCGGTGCGGGTGCCGCGTGACCTGGTCCGGGGTCCGGTCGGGTCGGGCGGCCTGCCTCCCACCGTGGCACGCGCGGTGCGCCACGTCGAGGGTCGGCCGGCGGGATCGGCTCAGCCCGCGCAGGAGGTGCTGGCGGTGAACGCCGTGTCGTCGGCCAGCAGCTGCCGCAGCGTGCTCACCGGGACGACGAAGCTCTGCCCGGTGGAGTTCTTCGCGTACACGACCCCGACCACGCGCCCCTCGGCGTCGAGGACGGCCGAGCCGGAGCTGCCGGGCTCGACCTCCGCGTTGGTGACGAGCACCTGGCCGAGGTTCTCGTTGAGCGGGTCGGTCGTCGCGCCGATGACCTGGCCGCTGGTGACCGTCAGCGCGCCGCCCTGCGGGTACCCGACGACGGTGACCTCGTCCCCGGGGCCCGGGTCCGCGTCGGCGAGGCCCGGCGCCGACGGCAGCGCGTCGGCGGTGCGGACCACCGCGAGGTCGGCGAGCGCGGCCGTGGACGACGCGGTCACCGCGACGTCCCGGCCGTCGTAGGTGCTGAGCTGCAGGTCCGCGGAGTCCGCGACGACGTGCCGGTTCGTGATCAGCGTCGACTCGTCGATCGCGAACCCCGACCCCGTCGACAGCGAGTTGCACCCCACGTTGCGGATCCGGACGGCCATCCGCTGCGCCGCGTCGAACCCGTCGGGAGACAGGTTCCCGGACGACGCGGGCGTCGCGACCGGGGCGGTCGAGGGCACGAGGTCCGTGGGCGCGGGCGGGGGCATCTCGGGCAGGACGCCGCAGCCGGTGAGCAGCAGGGCGACCACCCCGGCGCCGACGAGGGCGCGGGTGGCGCCGCGGGTCACCCGGTGGCCCCGGCGGTCAGCTGCCGCTGCAGCTCGGTGTTCGCGGCGGTCGCGGCGGCGCACACCTCGCGGACGTCGTCCTTGAACCGCTGGAGGTCGGTCGGGTCGTAGGCGGCCGCGTCCTCCAGGTAGGCGATGAGCTGGTTCTGCGCGTCGATGCAGGTGGACAGCGCGGACGCGACGTTCGCGGACGCCTGCGAGATGCGCGCCTGGTAGTCGACGAGCTGCCGCTGCACCTCGCGGTCGTCGCCGACCTGCGCCTTCTCGTCCGCGAGCTGCGTGATCCGGTCCTGCGCGGTCGTCAGCTGCTCGTTCACCGCGTCCAGCTCGGACAGCGTCCCCTCGTGCTGGGCGCGCAGCGTCGCGAGCTCGGTGCCGATCTCCCGGCCCTGGCCGAGCACGTCGGCGGCGTACTCCTCGTACCGCACGGTCCGCACCCACAGGTACGACGCCAGCGCCGTGACCAGCACCAGCAGCACCGACAGGGCGATCACCGCCCACGGGCGCCGCCGGTGCCGGGGCGCGGGCGGGGGAGCGAGGTGCGCGTGGGGTCCCGGAGGGGGCCCGGGGTGCGTGGTGGTGGGCGCGCCACCGGGCCACGCCGAGGGCCCGCCCGGCCCCCCGGGGCCGATCGGGTCGTGCGGCCCGGTCGTCGACGTCACGGCACCACCATACGGTCGCGCGTCCGGGGCGTGCGCAAGATCACCGTCGCGGCACACCCCGGACGGCCCATCGACGTCCTCGGGCGAGGTCCGGGCGGTGGAGAATCCTCCGGTGCCCCTCGCCCCCTACGCCCGCCTGCTGCGGCTGCCCGGTGTCCTCCCGCTCGTCCTCGTGGCCTTCGTCGCGCGCATCCCGCACGCCATGACCGGTGTCGTGCTCACGCTGCACGTCGTGGGTCCGCTCGGGCTCGGCTACGCGCGCGCCGGGCTGGTGGCCGCGGCGATGACGGTGGGCGTGGCGATCGGCTCGCCGTGGCGCGGGCGCCGGGTGGACCGGCTGGGGCTGCGGCGGGCGCTGCTGCCCTCGGTGGTCGTCGAGTCGGCGGTGTGGTTGATCGCGCCGCGGCTGGGCTACGAGGCGCTGCTCGTCGCGGCGGTCGTCGCGGGTGTCTTCCTCGTCCCGGTGTTCTCGGTGGTGCGGCAGTCGCTCGCCGTCCTGGTCCCGGCCGAGCAGCAGCGCACCGCGTACGCGCTGGACTCCGTGGGCACGGAGATGACCTTCATGCTCGCGCCGACCGTGGGTGTGCTCGTCGCGACCCAGGTGTCCACGGCCGCCGCCCTCACCCTCGTCGGCGCCTCGACCGTCCTCGCGGGTCTGCTCCTGATGTGGTTCAACCCGCCGACCCGGTCCGCGGGCGCGACGGCCGTCCCGGAGCCGTCGGGGCGCCGTCCCCGCCTCATCACGCCGGGCCTGCTCGTCGTGCTCGCGGCCGCGTCCGCGGCCGCGCTGATCCTCAACGGCACCGACGTCGGCATCGTCGCCGCGCTGGAGGGCTGGGACCGCGAGTCCGCGGTCGGCTGGATGATCGCGCTGTGGTGCGCCGGCTCCGTCGTCGGCGGGCTCGTCTACGGCGCCCAGAAGCGCGAGCTGCACCCGCTGGCCCTCGTGGCCCTGCTCGGCGCGGCCACGCTGCCCGCCGCGCTCGCGCAGACCCAGCTGCAGCTCGCCGTGGCCGTCGTGGTCGCGGGCCTGCCCTGCGCCGCGGCGCTGTCGGCCATCAACGCCTCGCTCGTCCGGATGGTTCCGGAGCACCGTCGCGGTGAGGTCATGGGCTGGTCCGGCACCGCGAACACCGTCGGCGCCGCCCTCGGGGCGCCCGTCGTCGGGGCCGTGATCGACGGCGTCGGCCCGGGCGGGGGATTCGCGGCGGCCGGCGGTGTCGGGCTGCTGCTCGCCGTGCTCGGCCTCGCGGTGCTGGCGGCGGTGCGCCGCCGCTCGGGCGGACGGGCCGCGTCAGCCGCCGTCGGCGGCGGGC
>NZ_RFFI01000063.1 GCF_003696205.1 Cellulomonas triticagri | reverse complement strand
GGTCCGCCGCGCACGCCGCCCGCGCCGCCGGGCCCCCCGCACCCACGCCGCTCGCGCCCGGGGCGCCCGCCCCGTTCGACGACGAGGCGACCTGAGCGCGGCCCCCCGCGCACCCCCTGCACCGGGCACCCGCCCCCGACCGTCAGAATGGACCCATGGTCTCCGCCCGTCCTCGCATCTTCTCCGGGATGCAGCCCACCTCCGACTCCCTCCACCTCGGCAACTACCTGGGCGCCCTCACCCAGTGGGTCGCCCTGCAGGACGACTACGACGCCCTGTACTGCGTGGTGGACCTGCACGCCCTGACGGTCGCCCCGGACCCCGCGGCCCTGCGCGAGCGCACGCGGCGCACCGCGGCCCAGTACCTCGCGGCGGGGGTGGACCCGGAGCGCTCGATCCTGTTCGTGCAGTCGCACGTCGCGGAGCACGCCGAGCTGGCCTGGCTGCTGTCCTGCCAGACGGGCTTCGGCGAGGCCGGCCGGATGACGCAGTTCAAGGACAAGTCCGCGAAGAACGGCGCCGAGGGCACGACGGTCGGTCTGTTCACCTACCCGATCCTCATGGCGGCGGACATCCTGCTGTACGACACGGCGCTCGTGCCGGTCGGCGAGGACCAGCGCCAGCACCTCGAGCTCACCCGTGACCTCGCGCAGCGGCTGAACTCCCGGTTCGGCGACGACACCGCGGTGGTCCCGGACGCGCACATCGTCAAGGCCACCGCGAAGATCTTCGACCTGCAGGACCCGACGGCGAAGATGAGCAAGTCCGCGGCCAGCCCGAACGGCATCATCGAGCTGCTGGACCCGCCGAAGACCGTCGCGAAGCGGATCCGGTCGGCCGTGACCGACGCGATCGGCGAGGTCCGGTACGACCGGGAGAACCAGCCGGGCGTCGCGAACCTGCTGACCATCTTCTCCGCGCTCACCGGCCGGGACGTCGACGCGATCGTCGCGGACTACGCCGGCAAGGGCTACGGGCACCTCAAGGTGGACCTGGCGGAGGTCGTCACGACGTTCCTCGAGCCGTTCCAGGAGCGCGTCGAGGGCTACCTGTCCGAGCCGGACACGCTCGACGCGGTGCTGGAGGACGGCGCCGACCGCGCGCGGGCCATCGCCCGGACCACGCTCGACCGGGTGTCCGACCGGTTCGGCCTGCTGCCGCGGCGCCGCACGGCATGAACCCCTCGGGGCCGTTCGGCGAGGAGCTGCGGGTCGGCGTGGCCGTCACCGTGCCCGAGCCGTACGCCGCCGACCTCCGGGCGGTGCGCTCCCGGGTCGGGGACCCCGCGGCGGACCTGATCCAGCCGCACATCACGCTGCTCGGGCCGACGGTGGTGCCGTCCACGGCGCTGCCGGAGGTCGAGGAGCACCTGCGGGAGGTCGCGGACCGGCACGCGCCGTTCACCGTGCACCTGCGGGGGACGGCGACGTTCCGGCCGGTGTCCCCGGTCGTGTTCGTCCAGGTGGTGGAGGGCATCGCGTCCTGCGAGCTGCTGGAGGTCGACATCCGCTCCGGCGTGCTCGACTCCGAGCTGAGGTTCCACTACCACCCCCACGTCACGGTGGCGCACGAGGTGCCCGACGCGGCCCTGGACCAGGCGTTCACGGAGATGGCGGACTTCGAGGCGCGGTTCGACGTCCCGGAGATCCACGTCTACGAGCACGGCGACGACGGCGTGTGGCGGACCATGGGGGCGTTCCCGCTGGCAGGGTCCCGGGCCTGAGCCCGGCTGCGGATGCCGGACGGCGTCCGCGAACCTAGGGTCGACCGCATGGGAGAACCGGCCGAACCGCGGGGCGCCGGGCGTGCGCACGCCGCCGCCGCGAGCCCCGAGGAGGTCGCCGCGGGGAACCGTCGCGACGTCGGGGCGCACGTCTACCCCGGCGGGTTCGCCGGGCTGGTCGCCCGAGCGAAGGCCGTGCTCGCCTGGTGGCAGCGCACGCGCGCGGCACGGGCCAACGCCCGGTTCGGCGCGGCCGGCGGCGGGGTGCTGACCGGCGGCATCGCGTACGCGACGATCTTCTCGGTGTTCTCCGGTCTCACCATCGGGTTCACCGTCTTCATGGCGGTGCTCGGCAACAACGCCGAGCTGCGGCAGACCGTCATCGACACGGTCGACGCGAATCTCCCGGGCGTGGTCAAGACCTCGCCGGACGACGAGACCGGCATCCTCGACCCCGCGAACCTGGGGCTGAGCGCCGGGGTCGGGATCGCCGGTGCGATCGCCGTCGTCGTGCTGCTGGTGAGCGCGATCTCGGCGATGGCGGCGCTGCGCACGGCCTCCCGGGCGATGTTCGACGCCGACTCGTCCTCGGCGGGCAACGCCGTCGCGGGCAAGCTGCGCGAGCTCGGCGGGTTCATCGGCATCGGGCTCGCGATCCTGCTGTCCGCGGTGCTGAGCATCGGCACGACCACCGCGGCGGACTGGGCGCTGTCCGCGCTCGACCTCGACGGGTCCGCCGTCGGGTCGTTCGTGCTGCGGGCGGTCGGCATCGCCGTCGCCTTCGTGGTGGACGCCCTGACGTTCTGGCTGATCGTGGTGGTCCTCGCCGGTCAGCGCCCCGCGTGGCGCGACCTGCGGCAGGGCATGGTCGTCGCCGGGGTCGGCCTCGGCGTGGTGCGGGTGCTCGGCACGTCCGTCGTGGCGGGGTCCGCCGACAACAACGCCGTCCTCGCGGCCGCCGCCGTCATCGTGACCCTGCTGGTCTGGGTCAACCTCATGGCCCGCATCGTCCTGATCGCGGCCGCGTGGACCGCGGACCCGCCGGGGCCCGACGAGAGCGCGGCCGAGGCGGCCTGACGCGGTCGGCAGCGCGCTGACCTGCGTGTTTCCACGCAGACGCTCCTCATCAGGGGGTTGACCCGGCACCGGGGCACCCCTACTTTCGGGCGCGGGTCCGCACCGGCGGGCCCGCGGACCGCCCGCCAGCCGCAGGCGCGGGGCCGTGCCGTGCCCGCGGGGCACCGGTCCGGTCCTCACCCTGGGCGTGCCGTTCATCGACGCGGCAGGTCGCCGCGGGGGACGGAGGACGGATGCGAGCTCGTGGACCTGTCGTGCTGGGTGTGGCGGCGGTGCTGGCCCTGGCGGGGTGCGGCGACGGCGGGGGGTCGGCCCCGCCGGACCCCTCGACGTCCACCGCCGCACCGACGGCGGCAGCGGCCGACATCGAGGACGTCGTCGTGCGGGTGCACCTGGTGCGGCACGGCGAGACGGTGCAGAACGCCAAGGGCATCCTCGCCGGCTGGGCGGACGCCCCGCTGACCCCGGACGGGGTGGAGGTCGCCGCGCAGGCGGGGGAGGGGCTGGCCGACACCGCGTTCGTCGCGGCGTGGAGCAGCGACCTGCAGCGCACCCAGGAGACCGCCCGGGGCATCCTGGCGGCGCACCCGGACGCCCCGGACCTGCAGCTGGACCCCGGGCTGCGCGAGTGGTGGTTCGGCGGGTTCGAGGGCGACCTCGCCGCCGACGTCTTCGACCCGCTGCTCGAGCCGGTCGGCCTCACCGGCGACGACCTCTACCGGGACATGCCCGGGTCGCTGGCGCGGCTCGGCGACGGGCGGGTCGGTGCGCTCGCCGACCTCGTCGCCGCGGGGGACGAGTCAGGCCTCGCCGAGACCGGCGACGAGATCGAGGCGCGCGTCTCCGCCGCGCTGGACCGCGTGGTCGCGGACGCCGCGGCGCAGGGCGGCGGCGACGTGCTCGTCGTGACGCACGGGCTGGCGATCTTGTCGATGCTCGACGTGGTCGGCGACGAGGAGGTCGAGCGCACCGCCCCGGGCAACGTGTCCCGGACGACGCTCACCTGGCAGGACGGCGTCTGGACGGTCGACGGGTTCGACGACACCGGTCACCTGGTGTCCTGAAGGCCCACGGTCCTGACCGGTCGGCGGCTGCCGACCGGTCAGGACCTCCTGCACGGTCGGTGCCTCAGAACGCCCGCGTGATCATCGCCCGCTTGACCTCCTGGATCGCCTTCGTCACCTCGATGCCGCGCGGGCACGCCTCGGTGCAGTTGAAGGTGGTCCGGCAGCGCCAGACGCCCTCCTTGTCGTTGAGGATCTCCAGGCGGGCGGCCCCGCCCTCGTCGCGGCTGTCGAAGATGAACCGGTGCGCGTTGACGATGGCCGCGGGGCCGAAGTACTGCCCGTCGGTCCAGAACACCGGGCAGGACGACGTGCACGCGGCGCACAGGATGCACTTGGTGGTGTCGTCGAACCGGGCGCGCTGCTCGGGGGACTGGATCCGCTCGCGGGACGGCTCGGTGCCGCTGGTGATGAGGAACGGCATGATCTCGCGGTAGGAGGCGAAGAACGGCTCCATGTCGACCACGAGGTCCTTGATCACGGGCAGCCCCTTGATGGGCTCGACGGTGATCGGCTTGTCGGGGTTGAGGTCCTTGAGCAGGGCCTTGCACGCGAGCCGGTTGCGGCCGTTGATCCGCATGGCGTCAGAGCCGCACACGCCGTGGGCGCAGGAGCGGCGGAACGTGAGCGAGCCGTCGATCTCCCACTTGATCTTGTGCAGGGCGTCGAGCAGGCGGTCGGTGCCGTGGGCGGTGACCGTGTGCTCCTCCCAGTACGGCTCGTCGCCGTGCGTCTCGGGGGTGTAGCGCCGGATCTTCAGGGTGACGTCGAACGACGGGATCTCCCCGGCCTTCGGCTCGGCGGCCGCCGAGCGCTCTGCGACAGCAGTCATCAGTACTTCCGCTCCATCGGCTGGTAGACGGTGGTCACGACCGGCTTGGTGCCGAGCACGACGGCGAGCTCGCCGGGTGCGGGGTCGGGGATCTCCTCGCCGGCGGGCGCGGGCGCCGCGGGGGAGTCCACGACGGTCCCGGCGGGCCGGCGGTAGGCCATGGTGTGCTCCATGAACCCGGCGTCGTCGCGGTTCGGGTAGTCCTCGCGGAAGTGCCCGCCGCGGGACTCGCGCCGGTTGAGGGCGCCGACCACGACGACCTCGGCGATGTCGATCAGGAAGCCGAGCTCCAGGGCCTCGAGCAGGTCGGTGTTGAACGCCCGGCCCTTGTCCTGCACGGACGCCCGGGAGTACCGCTCGCGCAGGGCGCGGACGTCGGCGAGGCAGGTGGTGAGGGACTCGGCGGTGCGGAACACCTGCGCGTTGGTGTCCATCGTCTGCTGCAGCTCGCGGCGGATGTCGGAGATCCGCTCGCCCTGGGGGCGGGCGCGCATCTCCTCGAGCTCGTCCACCACGAGGGAGGACGGGTTCTCGGGCAGGTCGACCCACGGGGCGGTGGCGGCGAACTCGGCGGCGGAGATGCCGGCGCGCTTGCCGAACACGTTGATGTCCAGCAGCGAGTTGGTGCCGAGCCGGTTGGAGCCGTGCACGGACACGCACGCGACCTCGCCGGCGGCGTACAGGCCCCGCACGACGTCGGTGGTGTTGCGCAGCACCTCGCCCTCGACGTTGGTCGGCACGCCGCCCATCGCGTAGTGCGCGGTGGGGTAGACGGGCACGGGCTCGGTGTAGGGCTCGATGCCGAGGTAGGTGCGCGCGAACTCGGTGATGTCGGGGAGCTTCGCGTCGATGTGCGCGGGGTCCAGGTGGGTGAGGTCGAGCAGGACGTAGTCCTTGTTCGGCCCGGCGCCGCGGCCCTCGCGCACCTCGTTGGCCATGGACCGGGCGACGATGTCGCGCGGCGCGAGGTCCTTGATGGTGGGGGCGTAGCGCTCCATGAACCGCTCGCCGTCGGCGTTGCGGAGGATGCCGCCCTCGCCGCGCGCGGCCTCGGACAGCAGGATGCCGAGCCCGGCGAGGCCGGTGGGGTGGAACTGGAAGAACTCCATGTCCTCCAGCGGCAGCCCCCGGCGGTAGGCGATGGCCATGCCGTCGCCGGTCAGGGTGTGCGCGTTCGACGTCGTCTTGTAGATCTTCCCGGCGCCGCCCGTCGCGAGGACGACGGACTTGGCGCGGAAGACGTGGATCTCGCCGGTGGCGAGCTCGTAGGCGACGACGCCGGCGACCCGCACCTCCTGGCCGTCGGACACCTCGCCGGAAGACAGGTCGTGGTCGAGCAGCAGGTCGAGGCAGTAGAACTCGTTGAAGAACGCGACCTCCTGCTTCACGCACTGCTGGTACAGCGTCTGCAGGATCATGTGGCCGGTGCGGTCGGCGGCGTAGCAGGCGCGGCGCACGGCGGCCTCGCCGTGGTTGCGGGTGTGCCCGCCGAACCGGCGCTGGTCGATGCGGCCCTCGGGGGTGCGGTTGAAGGGCAGGCCCATCCGCTCCAGGTCGAGGACGGCGTCGATGGCCTCGTTGGCCATGATCGTCGCGGCGTCCTGGTCGACGAGGTAGTCGCCGCCCTTGACGGTGTCGAAGGTGTGCCACTCGGGGTTGTCGTCCTCGACGTTGCCGAGGGCGGCGCACATGCCGCCCTGGGCGGCACCGGTGTGCGACCGCGTGGGGTAGAGCTTCGAGATGACGGCCGTGCGGGTGCGGCCGGACGACTCGAGGGCGGCGCGCATCCCGGCGCCGCCGGCGCCGACGATGACGACGTCGAACTGGTGGGTCTGCATCGGGGTCGATGCCTCCAGACTTCGCGGGTGGGCCGGGCGAGCGGCCGGGGGGTCAGGCGGTGCAGAAGGACGGCAGCAGGTCCGCGGGGCTGTTCGCGGGGCACGGGTCGAACGTGAAGATCACGAGGGTGCCGAGCACGACGACGACCACGAACGAGGCGTACAGCGCGAGCTTGAGCACCAGGCGGGTGCCGTCGCGCTCGGCGTAGTCGTTGATGATCGTCCGCACGCCGTTGGTGCCGTGGATCATCGCGAGCCACAGCATGAGCAGGTCCCAGATCTGCCAGAACGGGGACGCCCACTTGCCGGCGACGAAGCCGAAGTCGATGGCGGAGATGCCCTCGCCGGCGACCAGGTTCACGAACAGGTGGCCGAAGATCAGCACGAGGAGCACCACGCCGGAGGCGCGCATGAACACCCAGCCGTAGAGCTCCCAGTTGCCGCGGGTGGTCCGGCGGCCCGGCCCGGCGTTGCGCGTGCGGGGTGCGGGGATCGTCGTCATCACTCGCCTCCGAAGACGTGCATGAGGTGGCGGGGCAGGAACCCGGCCATCGTGACGACGAACAGGCCGAGCACGACCCAGAGCATCACGCGGTGGTACTTCGCGCCCTTGGACCAGAAGTCGACCAGCATGATCCGGATGCCGTTGAAGGCGTGGAACACGATGGCGGCGACCAGCCCGGCCTCGCCGAGCCCCATGACGGGGTTCTTGTACGTGCCGATGACGGCGTTGTACGCCTCGGGGGAGACCCGCACGAGCGACGTGTCGAGCACGTGCACGAGCAGGAAGAAGAAGATGAGCACGCCGGTGATCCGGTGGGCGACCCAGGACCACATGCCTTCGCGGCCGCGGTAGAGGGTGCCGCCGGGGATCCGCTTGGCCGTGGGGGCGGCGTCGTCGCGGGGTTCGGCAGGCGCAGTGGGCACGGGTGGCCTCCTGGCGAGTTCGGGCGGGACTGCAGTGTCCGGTCAGATCACTGTAATGATCGTGCGCTGCGTCACGCCCGGACGAAGACCCGAACGGGCCGGATGTGACCAAGGGCACACCATCCCTGGGACTGAAGTCCCTGGGTAGTGCGCCGTGCCGATAACACCACCCAGAGGGGTGAACGAGGGGACCAGGTGGTCCGATCTGTCCGGATACGCTGCCGGGCATGTCGCACGAGCAGCCCACGCCGTCCCCGATCCCGGGCTTCCACGCCGTCGTGCCCGCGGGAGGCGCGGGCACCCGCCTGTGGCCCCTGTCGCGGCAGGGCGCGCCGAAGTTCCTGCACGACCTCACCGGCACCGGCCGCACCCTGCTGCAGGGCACCGTCGACCGGCTGCTGCCGCTCACCGGCCGCGACGGCGTGCTCGTCGTCACCGGCGCCCGGCACGCCGAGGCCGTGACCGCGCAGCTGCCCGAGCTCGGCGCGGACCAGGTCGTCGCCGAGCCGTCCCCGCGCGACTCCATGGCCGCCATCGGCCTCGCCGCCGCGATCCTCGCCGAGCGGCACGGCCCCGAGGTCGTCCTCGGCTCGTTCGCAGCCGACCACGTCATCGCCGACCTGGCCGGGTTCTGGTCCGCCGTCACCGAGGGCGCCGCGGCCGCGCGCGCCGGGTACGTCGTCACCATCGGCATCACCGCGACCGAGCCGTCGACGGCGTTCGGCTACATCCGCGCCGCCGACCCGCTCGGCGTGGCCGACGCGCCGGGCGCCCGGCACGTCGCCGCGTTCACCGAGAAGCCGGACGCCGAGACCGCCACCGCCTACCTCGCCACCGGCGACTACTGGTGGAACGCGGGCATGTTCCTCGTGCAGGCGGGCGTGCTGCTCGACCACCTCGCCGAGCAGCTGCCCCCGCTCGCCGCCGGGCTGCGCACCATCGCCGCCGCCTGGGACGACGCCGACCGCCGGGACGCCGTGCTCGCCGAGGTCTGGCCCGGCCTGACCAAGATCGCCATCGACCACGCCATCGCCGAGCCCGTCGCGGCGGCCGGCGGCGTCGCCGTGGTGCCCGGCTCGTTCACGTGGGACGACGTGGGCGACTTCGACTCGCTCGCGACGCTGCTGCCCGCCGCGGCCGACGGCGGCCGCACCCTCGGCGACGAGGACCTGGTGCAGCGGATCGACGCGACCGGCGCGGTCGTCGTCCCGGGCACCGGGCGCACGGTCACCGTGCTCGGCGTGCCGGACGCCGTCGTGGTCGACACCGCCGACGCCCTGCTGGTGACCACCCGGGCGCACGCCCAGGCGGTCAAGGGCGCCGTGGACGGCTGGCGCGGGCGCGGGCGCGACGACCTGCTCTGAGTCGACGCGCGCCGCGCGGCCGGGCGGGTGTCCGCCCACCGGCCCGGCCTGCCCGGCCGCGCGGTCGCGACTAGGGTCGCCAGGGTGAACGTCGATGCCGCCCGCGTGACCCAGCTCGTCGCCGACCTGCTGCCCGAGCTGGTGGAGATCCGCCGCGACATCCACGCCCACCCGGAGCTCGGCCGCCTCGAGCAGCGCACGACGCACCTCGTCGCCGACCGGCTGCGCGCCGCCGGCCTCAGCCCGCGCCTGCTGCCCGGCACCGGCCTGGTGTGCGACCTCGGGCCGAGCACCGTGCAGACCGGCCGCCGCCGCGTGGCCCTGCGCGCGGACGTGGACGCGCTGCCGGTGCAGGAGACGACCGGCCTGCCGTACGCGTCGACGGTGCACGGCGTCGCGCACGCCTGCGGCCACGACGTGCACACCGCGGCCGTGCTCGGCGCCGGCCTCGTGCTCGCGGAGCTGCACGCCGCGGGCGACCTCCCCGACGGCGTCCGGCTGATCTTCCAGCCCGCCGAGGAGGTGCAGCCCGGCGGGGCGCTCGACGTCATCGCCGCGGGCGGCCTGGACGGGGTGGGGCGGATCTTCGCGGTGCACTGCGACCCGAAGGTGGACGTCGGGCGGATCGGCTCGCGCATCGGCCCGATCACCTCGGCGTCCGACGAGGTCACGGTCGTCGTCACCGGGCCGGGCGGCCACACGTCCCGCCCGCACCTGACCGGCGACGTCGTCTACGCCCTGGGGCAGGTCATCACGCAGGTCCCCGCCGTCCTCGGGCGGCGGCTGGACCCGCGCTCCGGCGTCAACCTCACGTGGGGCGCCGTGCAGGCCGGGCAGGCACACAACGCCATCCCCGCGACCGGGTCGGTGCGCGGCACGCTGCGCTGCCTGGACGTGCGCGCCTGGGAGCGGGCGTCCGAGGTGTTCCACCAGGCCGTCGAGCAGGTCGTCGCGCCCTACGGCGTCGAGGTCGAGGTGCGGCACCAGCGGGGCGTCCCGCCGGTGGAGAACGACGAGCGGGCCGTCGCGGTCCTGGAGGCCGCCGCGCGCGACGTGCTCGGCGAGGACGCCGTGCTGCTGACGGAGCAGTCGCTCGGCGGCGAGGACTTCGCCTGGTACCTCACCAAGGTGCCCGGGGCGATGGCCCGCCTCGGCACCCGGACCCCCGGCGGGCGCACCTACGACATCCACCAGGGCGACCTCGTGGTGGACGAGCAGGCCATCGCCTGCGGGGCGGCGCTGCTGGCCCGGGCGGTGCTGCGCGTCGGCGGCACCCCGGTCGCCTGACCAGCGCCCCGGCGGCGCCCGACCCGGGGTGCCACCCCCGCGGCGCTGCGCCGGTCGGGTGATCCTGGGCCCCGGGGTATGTACCAAGTCCGTAACGAAGGGGTTTTCGGCCGCCTCGGTAACACAGCCGATACCTGGGCGTGGCTACTGTTCAGGCGAACACCGGACGGGACCGGCCGCGCCGTGCGCGACGGAGCGCGCGAGGCGGCAGGGGCAGCCGGGCCGGGGACGACGAGAAGCAGGAGTGTCGCGTGAAGAAGATCATCCGTGCCGCCGCCCTGAGCGGGGCCGTCGCGCTCGCGCTCGCCGCGTGCGGGAGTGCGCCCGAGGAGTCCGAGGGTTCGGCCGGTGCCGACGGCGGCGCCGACTTCAAGGCGTGCATGGTCTCCGACGCGGGCGGGTTCGACGACAAGTCGTTCAACCAGTCCGGCGCCGAGGGCCTGGACCGCGCCAAGGACGAGCTGGGCATCGAGGAGGTCAAGGTCGAGTCCTCGGCCCCGACCGACTACGCGCCGAACGTCGACTCGCTGGTCCAGCAGGACTGCAACCTCATCATCGGCGTCGGCTTCAACCTGGCCGACGCGCTGACCGCCGCGGCCGAGGCCAACCCGGACGTCGAGTTCGCGCTGATCGACTCCGGCTTCAACGCCGAGGGCCTGGACAACGCCAAGCCGCTGCTGTTCAACACGCAGGAGGCCGCGTACCTCGCCGGCTACGTCGCCGCGGGCACCTCGCAGACCGGCACCGTCGCCACCTTCGGCGGCATCCAGCTGCCGTCCGTGTCGATCTTCATGGACGGCTTCGCCGACGGCGTCGCGAAGTACAACGAGGACAACGGCGCGAACGTCACCGTCCTCGGCTGGGACAAGGAGGCCCAGACGGGTTCCTTCACCGGTGACTTCGACAACCAGACCAACGGCCAGAACCTGGCCAAGGGCTTCATCGACCAGGGCGCCGACGTGATCATGCCGGTCGCCGGCCCGGTCGGCCTGGGTGCCGCCGCCGCCGCGCAGGAGGCGGGCGACGTCTCCATCGTCGGCGTCGACGCCGACTGGTTCGAGACCTCCCCGGACTACTCCTCGATCATCCTGACCTCGGTCATGAAGCAGATCGGCGCGGCGGTCTTCGACACCGTGTCCGCCTCGGTCGAGGGCAACTTCTCCAACGAGCCGTACGTCGGCACCCTGGAGAACGACGGCATCGGCATCGCGCCGTTCCACGACTACGACTCGGTCGTCCCGGCCGAGGTCAAGACCGCGGTCGAGGAGCTCAAGGCCCAGATCATCTCCGGTGACCTGGTCGTGGAGTCCCCGAGCCAGAACTGACGCACCAGCACCTCGGTGGCCCGGGCAGCACGCCTGCCCGGGCCACCGGTGCGTTTTCCCCGCGTGCACGAGCAGCGCGAGGCTGCCGCGGCTGTCGCCGCGCGCCCGAGTTGTCCTAGTGTGCGCACGACGACCGATCGAAGGAGCAGACCCACGTGAAGCTGGAGCTGCGGGGGATCACCAAGCGCTTCGGGGCGCTGGTGGCCAACGACCACATCGACCTCGTGGTCGAACCCGGCGAGGTCCACGCGCTGCTGGGCGAGAACGGCGCGGGCAAGAGCACGCTGATGAACGTGCTGTACGGGTTCTACGACCCGGACGACGGCCAGATCCTGGTCGACGGCGTCCCGGTCGAGTTCGCCGGGCCCGGCGACGCCATGGCCGCGGGCATCGGCATGGTGCACCAGCACTTCATGCTCGTCCCGGTGTTCACCGTCGCCGAGAACGTCGTCCTCGGCTACGAGCCCGTCAAGGGCGGCGGGCTGATCGACCTCGCCGAGGCGCGTCGCCGCGTCAAGGAGATCTCCGACCGGTTCGGGTTCGACGTCGACCCCGACGCCCTGGTCGAGGACCTGCCCGTCGGCGCGCAGCAGCGCGTCGAGATCATCAAGGCGCTGTCGCGGGACGCGAAGGTGCTGATCCTCGACGAGCCGACCGCGGTGCTCACCCCGCAGGAGACCGACGAGCTGATCGCGATCATGCGGCAGCTCAAGGCCGCGGGCACCTCCATCGTCTTCATCACCCACAAGCTCCGTGAGGTCCGCGCCGTCGCGGACCGCATCACGGTCATCCGCCGCGGCAAGGTCGTCGGCGCCGCCCGCCCGGACTCCTCCGAGACCGAGCTCGCCTCCCTCATGGTCGGCCGCTCCGTGTCCCTCGGCGTCGAGCGCGCCCCCGCGCAGCCCGGGGCCGTCGCGCTGCAGGTGCGTGGGCTGTCCGTCCTGGACGAGGCCGGCGTGCTGCAGGTCGACGACGTGTCGTTCGACGTCGCCCGCGGCGAGATCGTCGCCATCGCCGGGGTGCAGGGCAACGGCCAGACCGAGCTCACCGAGGTCATCCTCGGCCTGGAGCCCGCCGTCGCGGGGTCCGTCGTCCTGGACGGCACCGAGCTGATCGGCCGCTCCGTCAAGGACGTGCTGCTCGCCGGGGTCGGCTACGTGCCCGAGGACCGCAGCGCGGACGGCGTCGTCGCCGACTTCTCCGTCGCCGAGAACCTCGTCCTCGACCTGTTCGACCAGGCGCCGTTCGCGCGGGGGATCTCCCTCGACCTCGCGGCGATCCAGGAGAACGCGGAGCGCCGCGCCGTCGAGTTCGACGTCCGGACGCAGTCCGTGTCCGACGCCGTGAGCACCCTGTCGGGCGGCAACCAGCAGAAGGTCGTCCTCGCCCGCGAGATGTCCCGCCCGCTGCGGCTGTTCATCGCCTCGCAGCCCACCCGCGGCGTCGACGTCGGGTCCATCGAGTTCGTGCACAAGCGCGTCGTGCAGGAGCGGGACTCCGGCACGCCGGTGATCATCGTGTCCACCGAGCTCGACGAGGTGCTCGCGCTGGCCGACCGCATCGTCGTCATGTACCGCGGCCGGATCGTCGGCACCGTGCCCGGCGGCACCGACCGCGACGTGCTCGGCCTGATGATGGCCGGCGTGCCGCAGGCCGAGGCCGAGGCGCAGGCCGCGACCCACCACACCGTGCTCGGCGAGGCCGACATCGAGGCCTCCGAGGAGGAGAGCAAGTGAGCCAGGCGACCCCCGCCCCCGAGCAGCCCGCCGGGTCGACGGCACCCGCGCCCCGGCGCGACGACGGCATCGAGGCCCGCGCCCAGGGCGCGCTGCGCGAGATGCTGACCAGCAGCTGGCTGGTCACCGTCTGCGCGCTCGTCCTCGCGATGGTGATCTCCGGCGTGCTGATCGCCGCCGCCGACGCCGACGTGCAGGACGCCGCCGCGTACTTCTTCGCGCGGCCGGCCGACTTCTTCTCCGCCGCGTGGGACGCCGTCTGGGGCGCGTACGTCGCGCTGTTCCAGGGCGCGATCATCGACCCGACGGCGTCGACGTTCACCCGCGCGGTCCGCCCGCTCACCGAGACCATGACCACCTCGGTCCCGCTCATCCTCGCGGGCCTCGGCCTGGGCATCGGCTTCCGCGCCGGGATGTTCAACATCGGTGCGCAGGGCCAGATCATCCTCGGCGCGATCTTCGCGGGCTACATCGGCTTCGCGTTCGACCTGCCGCCGGTGCTGCACCTGCTGCTCGCCGTCATCGGCGCGGCCGTCGGCGGTGGACTGTGGGCCGGCATCGCGGGCTTCCTCAAGGCCCGGACCGGGGCCAACGAGGTGATCGTCACGATCATGCTCAACAACATCGCGATCTACCTGGTCGGGTACCTGCTGTCGACCAAGGCGTTCCAGCGCGAGGGCAGCAACAACCCGATCTCCCCGCCCGTCGGCGGCAACGCGGAGTACCCGCTGCTGCTCGGCTCCGGGTTCCGGCTGCACCTCGGGTTCCTGCTCGCCATCGCCGCCGCGGTGTTCGTGTGGTGGCTGATGAGCCGCTCCACGCTCGGCTTCCAGTTCCGGGCCGTCGGCTCCAACCCCAGCGCCGCGCGCACCGCGGGCATCAACGTGAACCGCGTCTACCTGCTGGTCATGATGATCGCGGGCAGCCTGGCGGGCCTCGCGGGCTCCGCGCAGATCCTCGGCACCGAGAAGGTGCTGACCGACGGCGTCGCGGCGAGCTTCGGCTTCGACGCGATCACCGTGGCGCTGCTCGGCCGGTCCAAGCCGCTGGGCACGTTCTTCGCGGGCCTGCTGTTCGGCGCCCTGCGCGCCGGCGGGTTCGCGATGCAGGCCCGCACCGGCACGCCGATCGACATCGTGCTCGTCGTCCAGTCCCTCGTCGTGCTGTTCATCGCCGCACCCCCGCTGGTCCGCGCGGTGTTCCGGCTGCCGTCCGCCGGCGGCCGCGGCGCCGCCCCGGAGCTGTCCGCTCCCGTCGTGAAGGAGGCCGCCGCGTGAGCGCCGTCGCCGCACCCGCCTCGCGTCCCGGGTCGTTCGCCGGCGCGAAGCCGCTCGCCCCGATCAGCTACAAGGCGCCCATCGGGTACGCCGCCGTCGCCGCCCTGGCGACCCTGCTGTTCGGCATCCTCCCGGAGTCGGGCCGCCGCACCACGTTCTCGGTGTCGACCCGCGACGACTTCTTCCAGATCGAGTCGTTCACCGTGCCGTCCAAGGCCACGGCGCTGCTGCTCTGCCTCGCCGCCCTCGCCCTGTCGGCGTGGACGTTCCAGGCCGCGCGCACCCGCCGCAAGGTCGGCATCTGGCTGCCCGCCGTGTACGCGGTGCTGCTGATCTTCGCGCTGCTCACCTGGGCCGTCGCGGGCAAGGACCAGGCGCTGCCGCTGACCAGCCTGCTGCAGGGCTCGCTGTTCCTCGCGGTGCCGCTGGTGTTCGGCGCGCTGGCCGGTCTGCTGTCCGAGCGCTCCGGCATCATCAACATCGCCATCGAGGGCCAGCTGCTCGCGGGCGCGTTCCTCGCCGCGGTCGTCGCGACCATCACGCAGAGCGCCTACCTCGGCCTCATCGCCGCGCCGATCGCCGGTGCGCTGGTCTCCGCGCTGCTGGTCGCGTTCGCGATCCGGTACGTCGTCGACCAGATCATCGTCGGCGTCGTGCTCAACGTCCTGGTCGTCGGCATCACCAGCTACCTGTTCTCGACGGTGCTGGCCGACAACGCCGCGACGCTGAACTCCCCGCCGCGCCTGCCGCGCATCGACATCCCGGTGCTGTCGCAGATCCCGGTCGTCGGCCCGGTGCTGTTCAAGCAGACCGCGCTGGTCTACCTCATGTACGTCGTCGTGATCGTGCTGCAGGTCATGGTGTTCAAGTCCCGCTGGGGCCTGCGCCTGCGCGCCGTCGGCGAGCACCCCAAGGCCGCGGACACCGTCGGCATCAAGGTCAACCGCACCCGGGTGTGGAACACCATCCTCGGCGGTGCGGTCGCCGGCCTCGGCGGCGCGTTCTTCACCGTCGCGAACGGCCTGGCCTTCGGCAAGGAGATGACCGGCGGCAAGGGCTACATCGCCCTGGCGGCCATGATCCTCGGCCGGTGGAGCCCGAAGGGCGCCCTCGCGGCGGCCCTGCTGTTCGGGTTCGCGGACAACCTGCAGGTGGTGCTCGGCATCATCGGCACGCCGATCCCCAGCCAGATCATGCTGATGACCCCGTACGTCGTGACGATCTTCGCCGTGGCCGGCCTCGTCGGCCGCGTGCGGGCCCCCGCCGCGGAGGGCGTCGCGTACGTCAAGTGAGCACGCCCGCGTCCGCCGTCGCCCCCGAGCGGGGCGGCGGCGGTCGTGGTTCACCGGCACACTCGGGAGCGTCCGAGCAGGTGCCGTGAGACACCCCGGTCCGCCGGGGAGAAGAGGAGACCGGCTGTGCCGGAGAGGTCGGACAGGCCCGAGATCGACTGGGACGCCCTGCGTGCCGCCGCCACCGAGGTCATGCACCGCGCGTACGTCCCGTACTCGAAGTTCCCCGTCGGCGTCGCGGCGCTGGTGGACGACGGCCGCGTGGTCGTCGGCTGCAACGTCGAGAACGCCTCCTACGGCCTGACGCTGTGCGCCGAGTGCGCGCTCGTCTCCGGCCTGCACGTGTCCGGCGGCGGGCGCCTCGTGGCGTTCGCCTGCGTGGACGCCCACGGCAACGCCCTGATGCCGTGCGGCCGCTGCCGCCAGCTCCTGTGGGAGCACGGGGGCCCCGACCTGCTCGTCGACACGGTGAGCGGGATCAAGCCGATGACCGAGGTCCTGCCCGACGCGTTCGGGCCGTCCGACCTGGTCGAGAGGAAGTCGCAGTGAGCACCGAGAAGTTCGACGCCGTCGACGTCATCGTCACCAAGCGCGACGGGCACCGCCTGAGCGACGCCCAGATCGACTGGGTCATCGACGCGTACACCCGCGGCGTGGTCGCCGAGGAGCAGATGTCCGCCCTGAACATGGCGATCCTGCTCAACGGCATGGACCGCGCCGAGATCTCGCGGTGGACCGCCGCGATGATCGCCTCCGGCGAGCGCATGGACTTCTCCGCGCTGCGCCGCCCCACCGCCGACAAGCACTCCACCGGCGGCGTCGGCGACAAGATCACGCTGCCGCTCGCGCCGCTCGTCGCGGTGTTCGACGTCGCGGTGCCGCAGCTGTCCGGGCGCGGCCTCGGCCACACCGGCGGCACGCTCGACAAGCTCGAGGCCATCCCGGGCTGGCGCGCGGCGCTGAGCAACGACGAGATGATGGCGCAGCTCGACGGCCCCGGTGCCGTCATCTGCCAGGCCGGCTCCGGCCTCGCCCCCGCGGACCGCAAGCTCTACGCGCTGCGCGACGTCACCGGCACCGTCGAGGCGATCCCGCTGATCGCGTCCTCGATCATGAGCAAGAAGATCGCCGAGGGCACCGGCGCGCTGGTGCTGGACGTCAAGGTCGGCTCCGGCGCGTTCATGAAGGACCTGGACCGCGCGCGCGAGCTCGCGCGCACCATGGTCGACCTCGGCACCGACGCGGGCGTGAAGACCGTCGCGCTGCTGACGGACATGTCGACGCCGCTCGGCCTCACCGCGGGCAACGCGCTCGAGGTCCGCGAGTCCGTCGAGGTGCTGGCCGGCGGCGGCCCCGCCGACGTCGTCGAGCTCACCGTCGCCCTGGCGCGCGAGATGCTCGCGGGCGCCGGGAAGACGGACGTCGACGTCGAGGCGGCCCTGAAGGACGGCCGCGCGATGGACGCGTGGCGGCAGATGATCGCGGCGCAGGGCGGCGACGTGGACGCGGTGCTGCCGGTCGCGCAGCACACCGAGCAGGTGCTCGCGCCCGCCGACGGCGTGCTCACCCGGCTCGACGCGTACGCGGTGGGCATCGCGGCGTGGCGCCTCGGCGCCGGTCGCGCCCGCAAGGAGGACCCGGTGCAGGCCGGTGCCGGTGTCGAGATGCACGCCAAGCCGGGCGACACCGTCCGCGCGGGGCAGCCGCTGCTGACGCTGCACACCGACACCCCGGAGCGGTTCGGGCGCGCCCTGGAGGCCCTGGAGGGCGGCTGGGACGTCACCGACGGCGCGGGCTACGCGCCCACCCCGCTGCTCCTGGACCGCATCGACGCGCAGCACTGACGCCGAGACGGCAGCTCTCGGCTTCGGGCCCGCGGGCTCGCACAGCCGAGAGCTGCCATCTCGACGCGGCGGTCGCGCGGGCGCCTGACGCGCTGCTGAGCGGAGAGCCCGCGGCCCGGGGGCCGCGGGCTCTCGCGCGCCCGGGCGCGCGGAGCGCCGGGTGGACAGGATCGGCCTGTGCGCCAGCGGGGCCCGGCAGGCGGGGACCGTACAGTCGACGCGGGACCGAGGAGGACGAGGGCGATGGGCTGGCAGCTGAGCAGGGTGCTGCGGGCGCTGGGCGGGCGACCCGCGGTGCGGGCGCTCGGGCCCCGCGGGGTGGCAGCGCCGTCGCGCGCCGTGGACCCCGCGGTGCTCGACGGGCTGGACGCCGCCCGGCGGCGGCAGGTGCTCGACCCGCTCGGCGTCCCCACCGGCGGGCTCGTGCGGTGGGGGAGCGCTGCCGCGACGCAGGTCGACGGCACCACCTGCGGCGCCGCCGTGCTCGGGCTGCTCGCGGCCGCCGGCGATCCGGTGCTCGCGGCCTGGCTCGTCACGGGGACGCTCCCGGACGGCGTCGTCCCACCGGAGGTGGGCGGCCTCGACCTGCCCGACCCGCCCGACCCCGCCGCCCCGGACGCCCGCCCCTGGTTCCGCTCGCCCGACGGCCGCCTCGTCCACGAGGCTGCGACGCCCGCCGAGGCGTCGGCGGCCCGCTGGGGGCTGCTGCAGGCCGCCGTGCACCGGCGCAGCACCGCCCCCGCGGTCGCCGGGGTGCTGCCCTGGCCCCGGTCGCTCGGCACGCCCCCGTGGGGTGCGGCGCGCGTCGCCCGGTTCCCGGGCGTGCGGTACCGAGCGGTGCTGGTGGACGACACCCGGCCCGCCGAGCTCGAGGCCGTGCTCGACGCGGTCGACCTCGCCCTCGACGCGGGCGTGCCCGTGCCGCTGTACGCGGGCGGGGACTCGTCCGACGGGATCGGCGCGGCCGTGCCCCGGCACGTGGTGCTCGCCGTCGAACGCACCGAGGACGGCTACCGGGTCTACGAGCCCGGCGCGGGCCGTGTGCTCGCGCTGTCCCGGGGGGCCCTGCTGGACCCCGCAGGGCCGCAGCGGGCCCTGGGCGGCTGGACCCACCTCACCTGGGCGCTGCTCCCGCACCGCCCGCGCTGACCGCAGCCCCTGCGCTGCGCGCGGTCGCCTGCGTCGAGCGGTCAGCAGATGCGGGGTAGCCGGGGGCGGGAACCCGCATCTGGTGACCGCTCGGTGGGGTGGCGGGCGGTGGCGGGGTGGGGCGTGCGGCGTGACGATGGAGGTGCACCGCAGCCGAGCGTCTGGAGCAGCCATGAGCACCGTGCCCGGAGACCGGACCTGGCAGGACGCGGGCCTCGTCGAGCCCGCGCTGACCGACCTCCCCGAGGTCCCCGCCGACGACGACCGCGACACCCCCGCGCCCGACGACCCGCGCCCCGACCTGGAGGGCGAGGCCGACCCGGCGGACGTCGCCGAGCAGCGCGCCGCCGTCCCGGAGGACGAGCGGGACGACTACGCCTGAGCCGTCCCGGGTCGTCCCCAGGGGATCGGCCCGATGCGGGGATCTGCGTGCCCGGCCAGTACCGTGAGCGCATGACCGTGACCTTCGAGCAGATCGTCGCGCTGCCGAAGGTCGTCCTGCACGACCACCTCGACGGCGGCGTGCGCGCCGCGACCGTCGTGGACCTCGCCGCGCAGGCCGGGCACACGCTGCCGACCACCGACGTCGACGCCCTGGCGGACTGGTTCCACCAGCAGGCCACCAGCGGCTCGCTCGAGGCGTACATCGACACGTTCGTGCACACCGCGGGCGTCATGCAGACCGCCGACGCCCTGCGCCGTGTCGCCCGGGAGGCCGTCGAGGACCTGGCCGCCGACGGCGTCGTCTACGCCGAGGAGCGGTTCGCCCCCGAGCTGCACCAGTCCGGCGGGCTGTCGCTGCAGCAGGCCGTGGACGCCGTGCTCGAGGGCCTGCGCGCGGGCGAGGAGTCCGCCGCCGCGCAGGGCCGCACCATCCGCACCGGGCTGCTCGTGTGCGCCATGCGGCAGTCCGACCGCGCCGACGAGGTGGCCGCGCTCGTGCTCGCCAACCGGGACCGCGGGGTCGTCGGCTTCGACATCGCCGGGCCCGAGTCCGGGTTCCCCGCCAGCGCCCTCGGGGCCGCGTTCGCGCAGCTGCGCGCCGCCCGGATGCCCGTCACCGTGCACGCCGGCGAGGCCGCCGGTGCCGAGTCCGTCGACCAGGCCGTCGACGTCGGCGCCCTGCGCCTCGGCCACGGCGTGCGCCTGGTGGACGACGTCCACGTCCCCGACGACGGCGGCGAGCCGCGCCTCGGGCGCCTCGCGCACTGGGTCCGGGACCGCCGCATCGCCCTCGAGGTCTGCCCGTCCTCCAACCTGCAGACCGGCGCCGCGACCTCCGTCGCGACCCACCCCGTCACCACCCTGCTGCGGCTCGGCTTCGCGGTCACCGTGAACACCGACAACCGCCTGCAGTCCCGCACCAGCCTGAGCCGCGAGCTGCACCTGCTCGTCACCGAGGCCGGCTGGACCCTCGACGACGTGCGGACGGTCACCCTGACCGCCGCCCGCCACGCGTTCGTCCACGAGGACGAGCGCCAGCACCTGATCGACCGGGTCATCCTGCCCGGTCACGCACCGACCGGAACAGGAAGGCACCGCGCATGACCACCTCGCTGGACGCCGCCGCGCTCGCGCAGTTCGTGGACCACACGCTCCTCAAGCCCGAGGCCACCGCCGCGGACGTCGAGGCCCTGATCGCGGAGGGCGTCGGGCTCGGCGTGTACTCCGTGTGCGTGTCCCCGTCGTTCCTGCCGCTGGACGCGAAGGGCCTGAAGGTCGCCACCGTGTGCGGCTTCCCCTCCGGCAAGCACCACAGCGACGTCAAGGCCGCCGAGGCCGCCCGCTCCGTCGCCGACGGCGCGGACGAGGTGGACATGGTCATCGACGTCGGCGCCGCGAAGGCCGGGAAGTTCGAGGCCGTGCAGGCCGACATCGCCGCCGTGCGCGCCGCCACCCCGGCACCCGTGGTGCTCAAGGTCATCATCGAGTCGGCCGCGCTGACCGACCACGAGATCGTCGAGGTCTGCAAGGCCGCCGAGGCCGCGGGCGCCGACTTCGTCAAGACGTCCACCGGGTTCCACCCCGCGGGCGGGGCGACCGTGCACGCCGTGGAGATCATGGCCGCGACCGTCGGCGGACGCCTCGGCGTCAAGGCGTCCGGTGGGGTGCGGACCACCGCGGACGCGCTGGCGATGATCGAGGCCGGGGCGACCCGGCTGGGGCTGTCCGGCACCGCGGCGGTGCTCGGCGGCTTCGAGGCGGACGGCGGCTACTGAGCCGCCCGCTACCGGCACGAGACGACGGGCCCGGCACCCCGTGGGGTGCCGGGCCCGTCGTGCGTCCGCCGAGGTCGTCCGTCGTCGACGAGGTCGTCCGTCAGGACGGACGACCTCGGGAAGGAGTGCCGACCTCGGGCGCCGGGTGCGCCGGGTGCGTCGCCGTCAGGGGGTCGCCGCGACCTGGGCGAGCCAGCCCGCCACCGGCACAGCGCGAGCACGGGCAGCCAGGCCGCGCGGGGCCACCGGCGGTGCAGGAGCGTCGCCGCGAGCACCACGACGCCGAAGGTGAGCAGCAGCGCCTGCGTCAGCCGGACGCCCCGGTCCCGGATCTGGCCCTCGGTGCACCACCACGGCCCCGGGTAGATGGCCGGGCAGACGCCGTCGGGGTCGGCGGCGGGCAGGGTCACCAGCCAGAGGACGGCGACGGCAGCGGCCGTGATCGCGGCGGCGACGAGCACCGGCCCCAGCGCGATCACGCGCGGCCGCGGGGCGCTCGTCTCGGTCACCCTCCGCACGCTAGCGCCCGCGGACGCCGCGAGGTCGTCCTTCGTCGCCGAGGTCGTCCGTCAGGACTGACGACCTCGGCAACGACTGACGACCTCGGCGAACGGTCGAACGGGAGTGCGGGGCTCAGAGGCCGAGCGCCGCCGCCACGTCCGTGCGCACCGCGTCCAGGCGGGTGCGCGCCGCGCGCCGGGCCTCGCCGACGGACTCCGCCGACGCGTGCTCCTCGACCGGCACGACGACCTCCAGGTAGCACTTCACCTTCGGCTCGGTGCCGGAGGGCCGCACGATGACCCGGGTGTCGTCCTGGGTCAGGAGCCGGATGCCGTCGGTCGGGGGCAGCCCGTCCCGGTCGGCGTCGGACCCGGCGGCGAGGTCGACCACCGACACGACCGGCGAGCCCGCGAGCACGACCGGCGGGTGCTCGCGCAGCCGCTGCATCGTCGTCGGGATCTGCGACAGGTCGGTGAACCGCGCGGAGAGCTGGTCGGTGAGGTGCAGGCCGTGCTGGCGGGCGAGGTCGTCCAGGACGTCCACGGCGCCGCGCGAGTCGGCCTTGAGGCGGGCGGCGAGCCCGGCGAGCGTGAGGGCGGCGGAGATGCCGTCCTTGTCGCGGACGGACCCGGGGTCGACGCAGTACCCGAGGGCCTCCTCGTAGCCGAAGACCAGGCCGTCGACGCGGGAGATCCACTTGAACCCGGTGAGGGTCTGCGCGTGCCGGAGCCCGGCGTGCGCGGCGATCCGGGACAGCAGCCGGGACGACACGATGGAGTTCGCGAGCACGGGGGCGTCCTGCGCCACCGACCCGGCCCCGGGAGTCCCGAACCGCTGCGCGAGCACCGAGCCGAGCAGTGCGCCCGTCTCGTCGCCGTGCAGCATCCGCCAACCGTCCGAGGCGGCGGACCCGGCACCGGTGTGGGTGCGGGCGCGCAGGTCGATCACGGCGGCGGCGCACCGGTCGGCGTCGGGGTCGAGGGCGATGACCACGTCGGCCTGCACCTGCGCGGCGAGCGCCACCGCGAGGTCGATGGCGCCGGGCTCCTCGGGGTTGGGGAACGCGACGGTGGGGAAGTCGGGGTCGGGCTCGGCCTGCTCGGCGACGAGGTGCACGTCGGTGTACCCGGCCTCGGCGAGGACGCGCACGGCGGTGGCGCCGCCGACGCCGTGCATCGGGGTCAGGACGATCCGCAGGTCCTTCGCGCGGGCGCGGGCCTCGTCGGAGGGGTCGGCGAGGGCGCCGACCTGCGCGACGTACGCGTCCACGATCTCGGGCCCGGCGGTGGTCCAGCCGTCGGCGGCGCGCGGCACGGCGGCGACGGAGGGGACGCGGGCGATCTCGGCGGCGATGGCGCCGTCCATGGGCGGGACGATCTGGGCGCCCTGGCCGGAGTCCGTGACGACCCGTCCGCCGAGGTAGACCTTGTACCCGTTGTCCTGCGGCGGGTTGTGGCTGGCGGTGACCATGACCCCGGCGTCGGCGTCGAGGTGCCGGACCGCGAACGCGAGCACCGGCGTCGGCAGGTACGGCGGCAGCATGATCACGTCGATGCCGACGGCGGTGAGCACGGCGGCGGTGTCGCGCGCGAAGTCGACGGAGCCGTGCCGGGCGTCGTGGCCGACGACGACGCGGGGCGCGGGGGTGACGCCCTCGAGCTCGCCCAGCAGGTAGGCGCCCAGGCCGGACGCGGCGCGGATGACGACGGCACGGTTCATGCGGTGCGGGCCGCCGGCGACGGCGCCGCGCAGGCCGGCGGTGCCGAACTGCAGCAGGCCCTGGAACCGGTCGGCCAGGTCCTCGCGGGCCGCGACGACCTCGCGGGCGGCGTACTGCTCCTCCAGCGACGCGCTCTCGGGCGTGCTGGTCGGGCCGGACTCGGCCTGGTCGAGCAGCGCGGTGAGCTCGGCGGCGGTGCGCGGGTCGGGGTCGTCGGCGATCCAGGTGCGGACCTGCGCGGCGAGCGCGGTCCAGGCGTCCTGCGCGGCGGACTCGGTCATCGGAAGCGGTTCTCCCTCCGGGGCGCTCGGCCCCGACGTGGTGCTGCGGGTGGGTCGGGCTCGGAGCCGGGGTGCGCGGGGCGACGCTGCCGCGCGCGCCCGGCGTCAGAGCCGGCCGACGACGTCCGCGAGCAGGCGGCTGATGCGGGGACCGGCGGCGGCGCCGGCCTCGAGGACCTCGGCGTGGGACAGCGGCTCGTCGCCGACGCCCGCGGCGAGGTTGGTGACGAGCGAGAGCCCGAGGACGTCCATGCCGACGTGCCGGGCGGCGATGGCCTCGACGGTGGTGGACATGCCGACGAGGTCGCCGCCGAGGATCCCGGCCATCTTCACCTCGGCCGGGGTCTCGTAGTGCGGGCCGCGGAACTGGACGTAGACGCCCTCGTCCAGCGTGGGGTCGACCGAGCGGGCGACGTCGCGCAGGCGGGTCGTGTACAGGTCGGTGAGGTCGACGAACGTCGCGCCCTCCAGGGGCGACACGGTCGTGAGGTTGATGTGGTCGCGGATCAGCACCGGGGTGCCGGGCGCCCAGGCGGGGTTGAGGCCGCCGCAGCCGTTGGTGAGGACGACGGTGGAGCAGCCCGCGGCGGCGGCGGTGCGCACGCCGTGCACGACGCGGCGCACGCCCTTGCCCTCGTAGAGGTGGGTGCGGGAGCCGAGCACGAGCGCGTGCTTGCCGGTCGCGGCGATCTTGATGGACCGGATGGTGCCGACGTGGCCGACGACGGCGGGCGCGGCGAACCCGGGGACCTCGGGCGCGGGGATCTCGGCGACGGTCTCGCCCAGCAGGTCGGCGGCGCCGCCCCAGCCGGAGCCGAGCACGAGGGCGACGTCGTGGCGCTCGACGCCGGTGGCCTGCGCGAGGTACGCGGCGGCGTCCGCGGCGACGGTCAGCGGGTCGGTGGTGAGGTCGTCGAGACGTGCGTCGTCGGCCATGGGGATGCTCCTCCTGAGGGGCAGGTGCGGCAGTTCGGCGGGCTGCGTCCCGGGCGCGCCGCGACACGCGGTGCACGACAGACGAGGGTACCGGCCCGACCGGCCCGGACCCCAGCCCGCGTGGTGCGGGTGCGCCGCGGGTCGGAACCGGGAAGATGGTCGGTGTGACGCAGCCGACCCCCACGCCCGCGCCCGCCGACCCCGACGCCACCGCCGCCTCGCCCGCGCCGGACGCCACCGTCCCCGACCGCGCCGCCCCGCGCGTGGTCGTGGTGGGCGGCGGACCCGGCGGGTACGAGGCCGCGCTGGTGGCCCGGCGCCTCGGCGCCGACGTGACGGTCGTGGAGCGCGCGGGCCTGGGCGGCGCGGCGGTGCTGACCGACGTCGTCCCGTCGAAGACCCTGATCGCGACGGCCGAGTGGATGACGATCGCGGAGCGGGCCCCGGACCTCGGGATCCGCCTGGACGTCCCCGCCGGTCCGGGCGACGACGAGGCCGCACCGCCGACGGACGCGGACGACCCGGGCCGACGCCGCCGGCACAGCATCGACATGGCGGCCGTGAACGCCCGGGTGCGCGAGCTCGCCCTGGCCCAGTCCCGGGACATCCGCACCCGGCTGGAGCGCGAGGGCGTCCGCACGGTCATCGGGCACGGGCGCCTCGACGGCCCGGACCGGGTGCGGGTGGACGGCGACGACCCGCAGGTGCTCGACGCCGACGTGGTGCTGCTCGCCACCGGCGCGACGCCGCGGACGCTCCCGGACGCGCAGCCGGACGGCGAGCGCATCCTCACCTGGACGCAGCTGTACCACCTGGACGCGCTGCCGGAGCGGCTGATCGTGGTGGGCTCGGGCGTGACCGGCGCGGAGTTCGCGGGCGCGTACGTGTCGCTGGGCTCCCAGGTGGTGCTGGTGTCGAGCCGCGACCGGGTGCTGCCCGGCGAGGACGCGGACGCCGCCGGGATGCTGGAGGACGTGTTCCGGTCGCGCGGCATGGAGGTCGTCGGGCGCTCGCGGGCGCAGGCGGCGCGGCGCACGGCCGACGGCGTGGTGGTGACCCTGGCGGACGGCCGGGAGATCGAGGGCTCGCACGTCCTGCTGGCGGTCGGGTCGATCCCGAGCACGCAGGACCTGGGCCTCGCGGAGTCGGGGGTGCGGACGACGCCGTCCGGGCACATCGAGGTGGACCGGGTGTCCCGGACGTCGGTGCGCGGCGTGTACGCGGCCGGTGACGTGACCGGGGTGCTGCCGCTGGCGTCGGTCGCGGCGATGCAGGGCCGGATCGCGATGTCGCACGCGCTCGGCGACGCGGTCGCGCCGCTCAAGGTCAAGGGCGTGGCCGCGAACATCTTCACCGCGCCGGAGATCGCGACGGTCGGGCTCAGCGAGGAGGCGCTGGAGGAGCGCAGCGCGCACTACGTCACGCACACGCTCCCGCTGGCCCGGAACCCGCGGGCGAAGATGCTGGGTGTCCGCGACGGGTTCGTGAAGCTGTTCGCCCACTCGACGGCGGGCACGGTGCTGGGCGGGGTCGTGGTGGCCCCGCGGGCGTCCGAGCTGATCTTCCCGATCACGCTCGCGGTGTCGCACAGCCTGACGGTGGACGACGTGGCGAGCGCGTTCACGGTCTACCCGTCGCTGTCGGGCAGCATCGCCGAGGTCGCACGGGTGCTGCACCACACCGAGTAGCGCGCCGACTGCGGAGAACGTGCGGGACGAACCGGCTTGGCGTCAGGTGGTTGTTGCAACGTGGTCCTCATCGAGAGGGTGCGTGGCATGGCTGGTGCGAGGTTGACGCTGCAGGAGCGGGCGCAGATCGAGGTGTTGTTCGGTCAGGGGCTGTCTTTCCCG
>NZ_RFFI01000062.1 GCF_003696205.1 Cellulomonas triticagri | reverse complement strand
GGGGTCCGGCGGGGTCGGTGGCGCCCGGCGGCCTCAGTGCCGCCGCGAGGCCGCCCGGGCGGCGAGGGCGCTCAGCGGACCGAGGCGCCCGGCCCGGGCGGACGGTCGACGTCCGGGGCCGCGGGTGGCGCGGGAGCGCTCGTGCTCCAGTCGGTCGGTGAGCGCGCGCTCCTGCTGGCGGTACACGACGAGGAACAGGTCGGGGTGCACGGGATCCTCCTGCCGGGTCGGGCAGCGGGGTTGGCTGCCGGTGAGGTCACCGCGGAGGCTCCGGTCGCGCCGTCGCGGCCCGTGGACCGGGGGTGGTGGTCCACCCCGCCATCGTCTCGCCGCCGTCCCGGGGCGGACCAGGGACGAGGGTCCCGGGTGCGCGGGGGTGCCCGGGATGCGCCGGCCGGACGACGTCAGCGCGGGAGCAGCGCCCGGACGGCCTGCACGGTGTCCGCCTCCGCCGCGGTCTTGTCCTCGCGGTACCGGAGCACCCGCGCGAACCGTAGCGCGAGCCCGCCGGGGTACCGCGTCGAGCGCTGCACGCCGTCGAACGCGATCTCCACGACCTGCTCCGGCCGCAGCGTCACCGTCCAGCCGTCGTCGGCGGTCTCCAGGTCGCGGAACCGCGCGGTCTGCCAGGCCAGCACCTCGTCCGTCATCCCCTTGAACGTCTTGCCGAGCATCACGAACCCGCCGTCGCCGTCGCGGGCGCCGAGGTGGATGTTCGACAGCAGTCCGGCGCGCCGCCCGGACCCGCGCTCGACGGCGAGCACGACGAGGTCGAGGGTGTGCCGGGGCTTGACCTTGACCCACGCCCCGCCGCGCCGCCCGGCCTCGTACGGTGCCGCGGCGTCCTTGACCACGACGCCCTCCTGACCGGCGGCGACCCACCCGGCGAACGCCTCCTGCGCGACCTCCGGGTCCGACGTCACCACCCGCTGCACGGTGTGCGCGGGGGCGATCGCGTCGAGCACGGCGAGCCGGTCGGTCAGCGGGGCGTCGAGCAGGTCGGTGCCGTCGCGGTGCAGCACGTCGAAGAAGAACGGGGTGAGGGTCGTCGTCGCGGCGATCTCGGCGTCCCGGGTCGCGCTGCGCGCCGCGGTCTCCTGGAACGGGCGGGGCCGCCCGTCCGCGTCGAGCGCCAGGGCCTCCCCGTCCAGCACCACGGACGTCACGGGCAGGGCACGCACGGCCGTGACGACCTCCGGCACCCGCGCCGTGATGTCGTCCAGGCTGCGCGTGAACACCCGGACGTCGTCGCCCTCCCGGTGCACCTGGACGCGGATGCCGTCGAGCTTCGCGTCCACGACCGCCGCGCGCCCCTCGAACCCGGCGACCGCCGTCGCGACGTCGGGGGCCGACGCGGCGAGCATCGGGCGCACCGGGCGGCCGACCGTCAGCCCGAACCCGGTGAGGGCCGCCGTCGCGGACTCCGGATCGGGTGCGGCGAGGGCCGCCTGCGCCACCGGCTCGGTCGCCCCCGCGAGCATCGCCGCCCGCCGGACCGCCGCCGGGTCGGCCCCCGACGCCTCCGCGACCGCGTCCAGGAGCAGCGCGTCCAGGGCGCCCTGCCGCAGCTCACCGGCCACCAGCCCGGCCAGGAGGCGCTGCTCGTCGGCGGTCGCCGCGCCGAACAGGTCCGCCGCCAGCGCCGAGCGCGCCCCCGCCGAGCCCGGGCCGGCCAGCGCGGACATCCGCTCGAACGTCGCGTCCACCGCCAGCACGTCCAGCGTCGGGTCCGCGGCCGGGGCGGGGAGGTCCCGCAGCGACCGCCACCCGAGCCCGGTGCGCCGCTGCCGCAGCTCGCCGGACAGGTACCGGGCGACCACCGGGACCTCCGCGGGTGCGGTGCGGCGCAGCAGGTCGACCAGCAGCGTCCGCTTCGCCAGGCGCGAGCGGGTGGCGGCGAGGGCGGCGGAGGTCGCGGCGACGTCGGCGAGCAGCACGGCGCCATCCTCCCGCCGGGCACCGACACCCGCCCGGCGAACGCCGCTGGCCACCCGGCCGCCAGGGCACCGTCACCCGGGCGCGAGGGCGTCCGTCACCAAGACGCCAGCGCCCCCGGCACTCGGGCGCCAGCGCCCCCGGCACTCGGGCGCCAGTGCACCCGTCACTCCGGCGCCAGCGCACCCCGGGTCAGCCGGACCTCCTCCGCGTCGAGCTGGGCCTGCAGCTCGCGCAGGACGATGTCGTCGATCCGCTGCCGGTCGCGCAGCCGGACGACGGCGGCGCGCTTGTGCGCCAGCACCGCGAGGCGCAGCGCGTCGAAGTCGGCCTCGCGGACCCGGCCGTCGGCGGGGTCGTCGTCGGTCTGCTCCAGCGCCTCGGCGTGCATCCGGTACTCCGCCTCGAGCTTGGCCACGACCTTCCCCGTCAGCCCGAGCCGCTCGGCCTCCACGGGCAGCGCGTCGAGGGCGGCCCGGGTGGCGACCTGCTCGGCCTCGTGCCGCTCGTCGTCCAGCGCGCCGTCGGTGGGCAGCCGCGCCCAGCGCACCACCGCGGGCAGCGTCAGCCCCTGGATCAGCAGCGTCGCGAGGATCACGCCGCCGGTGACGAACACGATGAGGTCCCGCCCCGGGAACGACGCACCGTCGCCGGTGGTCTCCGGCACGCCGAGCGCCGCCGCGAGCGAGACGGCCCCGCGGAACCCCGCCCACGCGCCCGGCATGCGGTGCCGCCACGACACCCGCCGGGTGCGCTGCACGGGCCGGCGGTCGAGCGTCCGGATCACGTACGGCACGGTGTGGAACCACAGCATCCGGGTGCCGATCACCGCGACGAACGCCGCGCCCGTCCACCCGGCCGCGTGCCACGCGTCGGTGGACGACAACCCGTCGGCGGCCGTCACGAGCTGCATCCCGACCAGGACGAACAGCCCGCCGTTGAGCACGTGGCTCACCACCGCCCAGAACGACTGCGACTGCACCCGCGCCGCCGCCGGGATCACCCGGGGTCCGCTCTGGCTGATCAGCAGCCCCGCGACCACGACCGCGAGCACCCCCGACGCGTGCACCAGCTCGGCCAGCAGGAACGCCGCGAACGGGGTGAGCAGGCTGATGACGCTCTGCTGCAGGGGCTCGCGCGCCCGCTCCCGCAGCTGCACCGCCAGCCACCACACCAGGACGCCCGCCGCGGCGCCGCCGACGTAGGAGATCGCGAACCGGCCCGCGAGGTACCCGCCGGTGACCGGCTCGGCGACCGCGTGCACCGCGATCGCGTAGACCACCAGGGCGGTGCCGTCGTTGACCAGGCTCTCGGCCCGCAGCGTGGTGAGCGTCCGGCGCGGCATCCCGCGCGCCACCCCGGCGACGGCGGTGGCGTCGGTCGGGGCGAGCACGCCGCCGAGGATCCACGCCGGGCCCCACGGCACGCCGAGCGCGTGCAGGACGACGGCGACCGCCGCGGCCGTGAGCAGCACGAGCAGCACGCTGCTGAGCACGATCACCCGCAGGTTCGCGCGGATCTCCCGCAGCGAGGTGGTCAGGCTCTCCCAGTAGAGCAGCGCCGGGAGCACCACCAGCAGGACCAGCTCCGGCGGCACGGTCAGGCCGCGGAACACCGGCAGCAGCCCGACCAGCACGCCGGCGACGAGCAGGACCAGGGGAGGGGCGACGCCCAGCCGTCGCCCCAGGGCGGTGCCGGCGAGCAGGACGACGAGGACGACGACGATCAGCTCGAGCGTGGGCACGGTGCCTCCGGGTCGGACGACGGGCACGACGGGCTTGCGGGTGTGACGGGTACGGCTGGTGTCACGGGTACGGCTGGTGTCACGAGCACGGCTGGTGGGTCGAGCACGGCCGGCAGGACGAGCACGGCCGGGAGGACGGGGGGCGACGGTGAGACGAGCACGCTGGTGGGACGGGCACGACCGGAAGGGCCGACGTGCTGGGCAGCATCGTCTGCCCGGGGCCGATCCGGTGGCAAGGTCGCGGGTCTGACCTGTGGACCACGGTGTCGTCCACAGGGGCCGGCGGGGATGTCGGTGGTGGCCCCTAGGGTGGGTTCATGGCACCTGACCTGCACCGACGCCGCCACCCGCGGTCGCGTCGTGCTGGGCTGGTGCGGCCGTCGCGGCGGTTGTCGACACCTGCGGTCGAGGCGTTCCTGGCGTCGGGGACGGGTGGTGCGGCCGTCGCGCCGGACCCGGTGACCCGGTGGCCGTTCCTCGTGGCCGAGGACGGTCCCGCCCTCCCCGCAGGGCACTCGGCGACGGAAGCCGACGGGCCGTGCGACGGGCGCCGGGAGCCCGACGTCGCGGCCGTCGCGCCCGGGCCCGAGCTCGCCACGCTGCTCACCCGGATCGACCCGGAGCAGGTCACGGACCTCGCGCTCGTCGAGCTCGCCGCCGCAGCCGTCCGGCTCGAGGCGTGGGCGCACGCCGCCGCCGCGCGGTACGCCTCGGTGCTGGCCGAGCGGGACTCGATGAACCCGATCGTGCGCGACGGCCCCACGACCCACGAGCGGCTGTCGGTCGCGGGGGACGAGCTCGCCGTCCGGCTGGCCTGGTCCCGCCGGTCCGCGACCCGGCTCGTGCGGCACGGGCGCGCGTTCGACCGGGACCTCGCCGCCACCGGGGACGCGCTCGCACGCGGCGCCCTCGACGTGGTGCGCGCCGGGACGGTCGTGGACCGGCTCGACGGGCTGCCCGTGCCCGTGACGCTGGACGTCCAGGACGCGGTGCTGCCGACCGCGCCCGGTCGCACCGCCGGTCAGCTCGCCGCAGACGTCCAGCGCGCCCTCGTCCGCGTCGACCCGGCCGAGGCCGCCGCGCGCCGCCGGCACGCCCGGACGACCCGGCGCGTGGACCGCCCGCGCGTGCTCCCGGACGGCATGGCCGGGATGTGGGCGGTGCTGCCCGCCGAAGACGCGACCCGGGTGCACGTGACCCTGGACGCCGCCGCCCGCGCGGCCCGCGCCGCCGGGGACGGCCGCACCCTCGACCAGCTCCGCGCAGACGGGCTGACCGACCTCGTGCTGCACCGTGCCTGCGCCGGCACCGGCTCCGGCACGGGCGAGGGAGGAGCACCGGGGTCGCACGTCGCACCGAGCGCGTGGGAGTTACCGAGCGCATCGGGGTCATCGCGCACGTCGGGGTCATCGCGCGCCTCGGGGTCCCCGGGAGCGCCGGGGTCCCCGGGGGCGGGGCGGGCGTCCGGAGCACGGGGTGCACCGGGTGCTGCACCCGGGTCGGGCGCGGCGGTGTGCGGGGTGGACGTCGTCCTCGACGGCGTCCCGCTGCGGGACGTGCAACCCGGTGAGGTCCCTGACGACCTGCACACCGGTGTGCGATCCGGTGCCCGCGGGTGCGGGGGGCGACGTCGGGCACCCGTCCAGGTGCTCGTGACCGTCCCGCTGAGCACCCTGATCGGCGAGGACGACGAACCCGCCGACCTCGACGGCTACGGTCCGGTGGACGCCGCCACGGCGCGAGCGCTCGCGGTCGGAGGCGTGTGGCGACGTCTGGTGACCGACCCGCTGTCCGGCGCGGTCCTCGACGTGGGGCGCACGCGCTACCGCCCGACGGCGGCGATCGCCGAGCACGTGCTTCTGCGCGACCGCACCTGCGCGCGGCCCGGCTGCTCGACCCCGGCGCGCGCGTGCGACCTCGACCACGTGCTGGAGTACCACCTCGGCCCCGGTGATCCGGAGGACTGCCCGCTCGGCACGACCTGCGTCGCGAACCTCGCCCCGCTGTGCCGCCGTGACCACCGGCTCAAGTCCGACGGCGGCTTCCACCTGGTCGTGGTGGAGCCCGGGGTCTACGACTGGATCACGCCCACCGGTCACCGCTACCGCGTCGCTCCCGGCCGTGACCCCGATGGTCTCGAGGGCGGTCGCGACATCGAGCACGACGCGCGCGCCGGGCCACCGCCGCCGTTCTGACCGGGGCGGGCCTGGCACCGGCCCGTCACCTGTGCGCCCCGGCCGTCGACCTCGCGGGCGGCCGCCCGGCGCGGGTTCCGGCTCCTGGGCGCTCGAGCCTGGAGAACCGGGTCCCGGAACGCCCCCGCCGCACCGGCGCGTGCCCCTACGGTGAGGTCGCATGGGCCACCGGATCGGCAGGGCGCGCGCGTCGGTGCTGGCCGCGTCGCTGGTCGGTGGCTCCGCCGATGTGCTCGACTTCCTGCTCCCGCTGTGGGCGGGGGTGGAGCTCAGGGCGTCGCCCGCGCAGGTCGGGGCCCTGGTGGCGCTGGAGCTCGCGGTGTCGGTCCTGACCCGCCCGTTGGCGGGGTGGCTGGCGGACACCCGGGAGCGGACGCGGGTGGCGGCGGTGGGGGCGCTGCTCTACGGGCTCGGGTGCCTGGGGTACGCGGTCGCGCCCGGGCTGGCGCTCGCATGGGTCGCGGCGGCGGCGACGGGTGCCGGCGGCGCGCTGCTGTGGGTGTCGGTGCGGGCGGTCACGGCGGAGCGGCTGGCGGGGGACGACGCCGCGTTCGCGCGGTTGTTCTCGGCGGTGGCGCTGGCGTCGTGGGTGACGTGGGTCCCGGCGATGGTGCTGCTCCCGGCGGTCGGGTACCGGGGCCTGTTCGCGTGCTTCGGGGTGGTCTGCCTGGTCGGGGCGGGGCTGCTGGTCGTCCCGGTCGCGCTGCCCGGGGCGGGGCCGGTGGTCCCGGGTGGGCGGGTGCGGGACGACGTGCGGCGGTTCTGGCCGCTGCTCGCGGTGGTGGCGCTGACGGGTGCCGCGGAGTCGGGTGTGGGTCTGCTCCTGCTCCTGCACCTGCAGGGGGCGTTCGACCTCGAGGTGGTCGAGATCGCGCTGGTGTTCCTGCCGGGTGGCATCGCGCTGACGGTGCTGCCCGGACCGCTGCACCGGTTGACCCGGCGGTGGGGGCGGCGCCCGGTCTACGCGGTGGCCCTGTGCGGGTCGGCGGTGTTCGCCGCGAGCCTCGCGGCGGCGCCGGGGCCGCTGGTGATCGCGGGGGCGTGGGTGCTGACGAGTGCGGCGTGGGCGGCGCTCACGCCGATCCACGAGGCGGCGGTCGCCGAGCTGAGCGCGACCTCCCGGACGGGTCGGGGCATGAGCCTGCTGAGCAACGCGGCGCTGGCGGGTGGCGCGGTGGGGTCGGCGTCGGCCGGTGCGCTCTACGGGGCGACGTCCTGGGCGGTCGTGTGCGTGACGCTCGCGGCGGTGCTGCTCGTCGGGGCGGCGGCGGGACCGTGGGCGCTGCGCCGCATCGGGCTGCGCGACCGGCCGTCGCCCGTCCCGGTGGCCGGGGACCCGGCACGCTGAGCCGGCGTCCACCGAACCGGAGTCAGCGCCCCTCGACCGGCGGCAGCACCCCCGTCGTCGCGAGCCGCCGGTACCAGCGCCCCGAGTCCTTCACCGTGCGGGCCATGGTGGTGCGGTCGACGTGCACCAGGCCGAACCGGCGCTCGTACCCGAACGCCCACTCGAAGTTGTCCATCAGCGTCCACGCCGTGTAGCCGCGCACGTCGGCGCCGCTGTCGAGCGCCCGGCCGACGGCCTCGACGTGGTCGTGCAGGTAGGCGACGCGGTCGGGGTCGTGGACCTGCCCGTCCGGGCCGACCTCGTCGGGGTAGGCGGCGCCGTTCTCCAGCACGTAGAGCGGCAGGTCGGGGTACCGCCGGTGCAGGTCGAGCAGCAGGTCGGTGAGCCCGGCGGGTTCGACGAGCCAGCCCATGGCGGTGCGGGGGCCGGGGCGGTCGTGCCAGGTGACGTCGGCGAGGTCGGCGGGCGGTCGGTCGGCGGCGTCGGGTGAGGCGGATGGGGCGAGGGCGCCGTCGCCCGCGTCCCCGGCGACCGCGCCGACGAGGGACGTCGTGTAGTAGTTCACGCCGAGCGCGTCGAGCCGGGTGCGGATGAGGTCGAGGTCCCCGTCGCGGACGAACGACCAGTCGCTGTACCGGGCGGTCTCCGCGACGACGCCCTCGGGGTAGGCGCCGTCCAGCAGCGGTCCGAGGAACACCTCGTTGGCGACCCGGTCGAGGCGGTCGCGGGCGGCGACGTCCTCGGGGCGGTCGGACGCGGCCCGGTTGACCTGGAGGTTCAGGGTGAGTGACACGGTGGCGTCGTCCCCGGCGGCGGCGCGGACCGCGCGGGTGCCGAGGCCGTGGGCGAGGTTGAGGGTGTGCACGGCGGCGAGCGCCTGCGCCGGGTCCTGCACGCCGGGGGCGTGCTCGCCGGACGCGTACCCGAGGTAGGCGCTGCACCAGGGCTCGTTGAGGGTGGTCCACAGGTGCACGCGGTCCCCGAGGGCGTCGGCGACGAGCCCGGCGTAGTCGGCGAACCGCCACGCGGTGTCCCGCTCCGCCCAGCCCCCGGCGTCCTGCAGCGGCTGCGGGAGGTCCCAGTGGTACAGCGTGACCAGCGGGGCGATGCCCCGGTCGCGCAGCAGGTCGACCAGCCGCCGGTAGAAGTCCAGGCCCGCGGGGTTCGCCGGGCCTCGCCCGGTGGGCTGCACCCGGGGCCACGCCACCGAGAACCGGTACGCGGACAACCCGAGGTCCGCCATGAGGGCGACGTCCTCGACGACCCGGTGGTAGTGGTCGGTGCCCACGTCGCCGGTGTCGCCGTGCAGGACGGCGCCGGGGGTGCGGGAGAACGTGTCCCAGATGGAGCCCCCGCGGCCGTCCTCGTGCACGGCGCCCTCGACCTGGTAGGCGGCGGTGGCGGCACCCCACAGGAACCCCGGCGGGAACCGGCGCGCGCTCCCGTGCTCCCCGTGCGCCCCGCTCACGCCGTCCCCGCCAGCGCCGCGCCCGGCTGGGTGGTGGTGGCCGCCGGGTCGGCGCCGCCCACCTCGCGCTGCGGCACGCCCCGCAGGTCGTTCGCCGACCGCAGCACGGGGGCGGACGCGAGCGCGGCGAGGTCGAGGGTCGCGGCGGTGCGGACGTGGAACGTGACGCGTTCCCCGGCAGGCAGGGTGACGAGCGCGTCGTCCACCCGGGCGTCGGCGGCGAGCCGGTCGGCGTGCAGGGCGACGTCGGAGGCGTAGGACCGGGCGACGACGTCGACCCGGTAGCCGCCGGGCTCGGGGGCGGCGGTGGCGCGCAGGGCGTCGGGGTCGAGGCGCAGGTCCATGTCCTCGACGAAGGTGTGCGCGGCGAGCCGGGCGTCGTCGCCGGTCCCGAACCGCGCGAGCACGACCTCGCTCGCCGCGTCCGTGGGGGACGCGACGTCGGCGGGCACGGGCAGCACGGCCACGGCGCGCGGCGCGACGTCGACGGGCACCCGCCCGGCGGCCGCGACCACGCCCAGCAGGGACTCGCGGCGCACCTCCGCGGAGCCGGTCCAGGGCTCGTCGGTGTCGTTGGTGACGACGAGGACGAGGCCCTCGGGCCGGTCCGCGAGGAAGACGGCGCGCGGGGCGCTCGCGGCGCGCAGCGCGAACCACAGGGGCTTGGGCCGCTCGGTGGAGTCCACGGCCGCCCAGGAGGTGACGGGCCAGCAGTCGTTGAGCTGCCAGACGATCCACCCGGCGGTGCGCGGCCACCAGGCGCGGTAGTGCTCGACGGCGTGCCGGACGGCGCGGGCCTGGTTGAGCTGCCCCGCCCAGTGCCAGTCGGCGAAGTCCGCCGGGACGCCGAGGTGCGGGGCCATGCCCCGGTCGAGCTTGCCGTTGCCGTCGTCGGCCTTCTGGTGCACGAGGAACACCGGGTCGTCCTGCGGTGCGGGCGCGTCGGCGAGCGGGCCGCCGTCGACGGCGTGCACGGACTCGGCGAGGGTGCGCCAGGCGGGCGGCCCCTGGAACCCGAACTCCGAGCAGAACCGCGGCACCTCCGTGCGGTACACGGTGTAGTCGACGCGGTTCCACACCTCCCACTGGTGGTGGGTGCCGTGGTCGGGGTCGTTCGGGTGCCGGTCGGGGTCGCTGGTGGTGGGGTCGGACCCAGCGGGGGTGAACGGGCTGTTGGCCGCGTACGGGCGACTGGGGTCGAGCTCCGCGAGCACCGACGGGAACAGGTGCTCGGCGTACCAGCGGCCCCAGGTGGCGTCGCCGAGCCGGTCCTTCCAGCCCCAGTCCTCGTGGCCCCACAGGTTCTCGTTGCCGCCGTTCCACAGCACCAGCGACGGGTGCGGCATCAGCCGGACGACGTTCTCGCGCGCCTCCGCCTCGATCTCGGAGCGCAGCGGCTCCTCCTCCGGGTACGCGGCGCAGGCGAGCAGGAAGTCCTGCCACACCAGCAGCCCGCGCTCGTCGCACGCGGCGTAGAAGTCCGCGGACTCGTACAGCCCGCCGCCCCACACCCGCAGCAGGTTGAGGTGCGCGCCGACGGCCTGGTCCAGGCGCCGGTCCAGGCGCTCGCGGGTGATCCGGGTGACGAGGTGGTCGTCGGGGATCCAGTTGGCTCCGCGCACGGCGATCTCGCGGCCGTTGACGACGAGGACGAACCGGGTGCCGTGCTCGTCGGAGCTCGTGTCCAGGGCGACGGTCCGGAACCCCACCCGCCGCGTCCACGTGTCGAGCGGCGTCGCGCCCTCCGCGAGCGTCACCGTGAGGTCGGCGAGCGGCTGGTCGCCGTGCCCGACGGGCCACCACGCGGGGGCGTCCGGGACGGTCAAGGACAGCGTCGCCGTAGCCGACCCGGCGGGCACGACGACCTCGGCGTCGACCCCCAGCACGTCGGCCCGCAGGGTCAGGTCCCCGTCGGGGACCAGCCCCGAGCGCTCGACGTCCACGTGCACGACGACCCGCCCGGTGCCGTCGGCGTCGAGCGTGACCAGCGGCCGCACCTGGGCCAGCCGCGCGACCGACCACCGCTCCAGGCGGACCGGCCGCCACAGCCCGGCGGTGCGCAGGTCCGGTCCCCAGTCCCAGCCGAACGAGCACGCCATCTTCCGGACCATGTTGTACGGCCGGGGCCAGTACGCGGACGGGCGCTCGCCGAGCGCGGCCCGGACCTCCTCGCCGTACGCCGTCGCGGACCGCAGGTCGACGGTGAGCAGCCGGGACCGCCCGTCGGCGAGGTCGCGGACGTCGTACCGGTAGGAGCGGTGCATGTTCGCGACGTCCCCGAGCACCCGCGTGCCGAGCGCGACCCGGCCGACGGTGTCGACGCCGTCCAGCACGAGGTCCACCCGCTCGCCGGACGCCGCCGGGGCGAGGGCCAGCGCGCGCTCGTACTGCCAGTCCGTCCCGTGGAACCACGCGAGGTCGGCCTCGTGGTCGTCCGCGTACGGGTCCGCGATCAGCCCGGCGGCGAGCAGGTCGGTGTGCACGCTGCCGGGGACGGCGGCGGGCAGGGGACCGGCGGCGGAGATCGGCGCGGGCACGGGCCCGGCGGTGGGCGTGACGGTCCAGCCGTCGGCGAGGGTGAGGTGCTGCACGGGTGCTCCCGGGGGTGTCGCTGGGCTTGTCGGCGGGGTCGGGTTCTCGAGAAGGGGTGCGGTCAGGTCTCCCGCAGGACGCGGGCGCCTCCCGGCGGGATGTCGACGGCGGGTCCGCAGCCGACGCCGGTCAGCAGGTCGGTGCCCGTGGCGGTGGCCGTTCGCCGCTCGGCGGTGCGGTTGAGCAGGAACAGGTAGGACGCGTCGGCGCCGACCCGGCGGACGGCCTCGACGCCGTGCTCGGTCTCCGCGACCGGGACGAGGCCGGTCTCCGCCACGACCCGGTCCACGACCCGGTCGACGCCGTCGGGCGGCAGCATCGCGGACACGTACCAGGCTGAGCCCGACGTGCCGGACGTGCCCGTCCCGTCAGGACTGCCGGACCCGCCCGGCACCGTGCGGCGCGTGACGGCCGCTCCGCCCGCGAGCGAGGACGACGCGTACCGCACGACCGCCTCGGCGTCGTCGAGGACGACCCGCTCGGTCCAGTCGGTGACCACGGACCCGTCGTCCAGGTCGACGCGCTCGCCGACCTGGAGCGGGTAGAACTCGTCGGTCCACACGCCGAGCACGTCCTCCAGCACGCCGCGGCCCGGCCGCACCTGCCCGGTGGGGTCGCAGGTGCCGGTGAGGTAGGTGGCGAGCAGGGTGCCGCCCCGGGCCGGCACGGCGCGCAGCCGCTCGGCGTCGGCGTCGCCGAGGACCAGCAGCGTCGGGGCGACGACCAGGTCGTACCCGTCGAGGTCGGTGCCGACCGGGACGACGTCGCACCGCACGTTGCGCTCCCACAGCGCCCGGTGCCAGGCCCGCATCTCGCGCCCGTACCGCAGGCCGCGGTGCGGCTTCAGCCCGTGCTGCAGGGCCCACCCGGCGGCGTCGTCCACGACCACCGCGGCGCGGGCGGGCTCGACCACGCTCCCGGCGACCTCCCCGAGCGCGCGCAGGTCCGCGCCGAGCGCGACGACCTCCCGCCACACCCGGGACCGCGTCCCGGCGTGCGGGAGCATCGCGGAGTGGAACTGCTCGGCGCCCCCTGTCGAGGCCCGCCACTGGAAGAACAGCGCCCCGTCCGAGCCGTGCGCGACGTGCGCGAGGGCGTTGCGGGCGATCTCGCCGGGGTCCTTGGCGCGGTTGCGCTGCTGCCAGGACGGCGCCCCGGTGGAGTGCTCCATCAGCAGCCACGGCGGGCGATGCTCCCTCGTGCCCGCCATGCCGCGCACGCGGTCCCCGGCCATGGCGAGCTCGTGCTCCCGGTCCGGGTCGTCGACCAGCGTGTAGTGGTCCGTGGCGACGACGTCGACGTGCGGCGCCCACGACGCGTAGTCCACGACCTGCGCGCCCGGCCCGACCATGATGTTCGTGGTCACGGGGACGTCGGAGTGCCGCTCGAGCACGGCCCGCTCGGCGAGGTGGTGCGCGAGCAGGGCGTCCGAGGAGTAGCGCTCGTAGTCGAGGAACAGCCCCGGGTTGGGCGCCCCGTGCTTGCCGCGCGGCGGCAGCACCTCCTCCCACGCGCCGAACCGGTGGCCCCACTGCGCGGTGCCCCACGCGGCGTTCACCGCGTCCAGCGACCCGTACCGGTGGGCGAGCCAGTCCCGGAACGCGGCCGCCGACACGTCGCAGTAGCAGCGCGCGTTGCCGCCGCCGAGCTCGTTGCTCACGTGCCACAGCCGCAGCGCGGGGTGCTGCCCGTACCGCCGGGCCAGGGCCTCGACGTGCCGCAGCGCGTAGCGGCGGAACACCGCCGACGACGGGCACCACGCCAGCCGGCCGCCCGGGGGCTGCTGGTACAGGTCGGCGTCGAACGGCAGCACCTCGGGGTGCGCGGTGTGCAGCCACGACGGCGGGGCGGCGGTGGGCGTCGCGAGGTCGACGCCGATCCCGTGCGCGTGCAGCAGGTCGAGCGCGTCGTCCAGCCACGACCAGTCCCGGACCCCGTCGGCGACCTCGACGGTGCCCCACGCGAACACGCCCAGGGTCACCAGGTTCACGCCCGCCTCGCGCATGAGCGCGACGTCCTCGTCCCAGACGTGGCGCGGCCACTGCTCGGGGTTGTAGTCGCCGCCGTAGGCGAGGCCGTCGACGAGCCGGACCGGGGCCCGGGTGCGGTCCGGGGTGGTGGGCGGCGCGGCGGGTGGGACGACGGCGCTCGCGAACTCGACGGGCTGCGGGTGCGTCGTGCCCGGGGCGGGGTAGCGGTCCGGCGGGATCGTGTCCGGCAGGGTCCGCTCAGGCACGGTCCGCTCAGGCACGGGCCCGCTCCCGGTCGTCGACGTGCACCCAGTCGCCGAGGTCGTGGTCGTAGCAGACCGAGTTGTCGATGCCGTCGCGCGCCGGGAGCTCGCGCGCGGCGCCCCGGCGGGTGCCGCCGACGCTGCCGACCCGCTCCGGGTCGGGGGCGGCGAGGGCGAGCAGCTTCGTGTAGTCGTGGTGCGGGTCGAGGATCACCGCGTCGGCGGGGCCGCGCTCCACGACCCGCCCGCGGTAGAGCACCAGGATCTCGTCGGAGAAGTGCCGGGCCGTCGCGAGGTCGTGCGTGATGTAGAGGACGGCGAGGTTGTCCTCGCGCTGCAGCCGGCCGAGCAGGTTGAGCACGCCGAGCCGGATCGACACGTCGAGCATCGACACCGGCTCGTCGGCGATGAGCACCTGCGCGCCGGGCGCGAGCGCCCGCGCGATGGCGACGCGCTGCCGCTGCCCGCCGGACAGCTCGTGCGGGCGGCGCAGCGCGATCTGCTCGGCGGGCTCCAGGTTGACCCGCTGCAGCATCTCCACGACCCGGGCGTGCGTGGACGCCGCGTCGTGCGTGCGGTGGTGGATGCGCAGCGGTCGGGCGACGTGGTGCTCGATGGTGTGGAACGGGTTCAGCGACGCGAACGGGTCCTGGAACACCATCTGCACGTGCCGCTGGTACACCGACCCCATGACGGGCGTGCGGTCGTCGAGCTGCACGTCGATCCGCCCGGACGTGGGCTTCTCCATGCGGGTGAGCAGCTTGGCGATGGTGGACTTGCCGGAGCCGGACTCGCCGACCAGCGCCACCGTGCGGCGCGGCACCAGGTCGAACGACACCCGGTCCACGGCCCGCAGCCGGGTGCGGCGCAGGCCGGAGCGCAGCGTGTAGTCCTTGGTCAGGTCGGTGACGTGCACGCTGGTCATGCGCGGTCCTCCTCGGCGGCGTCGGTGCCGGTCTCGGGTCCCGCGTCGTGGGCGGTGGGCCCGCCGCCGTCGCGGATGAACGACCCGCGGTCCCCGGACAGGCTGGGGAACGAGCCGAGCAGCCGGCGGGTGTACGGGTGGGCGGGGGAGCGGTGCAGCTGCTCGGCGGTGTCGAGCTCCACGATCCGGCCCGCGAGCATCACGGCGATGCGGTCGCTGATCTCGAGCAGCAGCGGCAGGTCGTGGGTGATGAACACGACCGCGAAGTCCAGCTCGTCGCGCAGCCGGACGATCTCGCGCAGGATCTCCCGCTGCACCACCACGTCGAGGGCGGTGGTGGGCTCGTCCATGATCATGATCTGCGGCTCCAGCAGCATCGCCATGGCGATCATGACGCGCTGCCGCATGCCGCCGGACAGCTCGTGCGGGTAGGAGCGCAGCCGCGCGACGTCGACGCCGACCCGGGTCAGCACCTCCGCGGACCGCTCGCGGCGCTCCCGCCGGGGCATCCGGGTGTGCGCCCGCAGGGTGTCGTCCAGCTGCGCGCCGATGGTCCGCACCGGGTTCAGGGAGTTCATCGCGCCCTGGAACACCATGGACAGCTGCGACCAGCGGAACCGGCGCAGCGGCTCGTCGTCCAGGGCGAGCAGGTCGACGTCGCCGCCGTCCCGGTCGTGGAACACCACCGAGCCCGAGGCGATGCGCGCGGGCGGCTGGTGCAGCCGGTTGATGGCGTAGGCCAGGGTGGTCTTGCCGCAGCCGGACTCCCCGGCCAGGCCGAGGATCTCGCCCCGGCCCAGGTCCAGGGACGCGTCGGCGACGGCGGTGACGGGCTCCTCCACGTCGTAGACGACCGTGAGGTCCCGGACGGTGAGCACCGGCCGCCGCGTGGGCGTGGTGCGGGCGTCGGGGGCGGTGAGCGTGGTCATCGGGCGACCTCCTGCGCGGTGCTGGCGGTGCCGGCGGTGCCGTCCGTGCCGGTAGCGGAGCGGCGCTCGCGGCGGCGGGCCGCCTTCGCGCGGCGGCGCGCGGTGCGGGCGTTCTTCAGCCGGGGGTTGATGATCTCGTCGATCGAGAAGTTGATCAGCGACAGGCCCATGCCGAACAGGGCGATGACGAGGCCCGGCGGCACGAACCACCACCAGGCGCCGAGCGGGAGCGCGAAGCCGTTCTGCGCGTAGAACAGCATCGTCCCGAGGGTCGAGGAGTTGGACGCCCCGAGGCCGAGGAACGACAGCCCGGCCTCGCCGAGGATCGCCGCGATCACCGCGTAGACGAACTGCGACGCGAGCACCGGCAGCAGGTTCGGCAGGATCTCCACGCCGATGACCCGCCACGGCTTCTCGCCGGACAGCCGGGACGCGGCGACGTAGTCGCGCGACCGCACGGACAGGGTCTGCGCGCGCAGCACCCGGGCGGAGGCGGCCCACGAGGTCAGCGCGAGCACCACCGCGATGGTCCACAGCCCGCGGCTCTCCCGGGGCACGAACCCCGAGATGACGATGACCAGCGGCAGGCCGGGGATCACCAGGAAGACGTTGGACAGCAGCGAGAACGCCTCGTCGGCGAACCCGCCGAGGTAGGCGCCGTAGATGCCGAAGAACGCCGACAGCACCGTGGCGAGCACCCCGACCATGAGGCCGATCTGGAGCGAGCCGCGGGTGGCGTGGGCGAGCTGCGCCAGCACGTCCTGCCCGGTCTGGGTGGTGCCGAGCCAGTGCTCCGCCGACGGCCCCGACAGACCGGTGTCGCTGATCGCGTCCGGGTCGCCGACCAGGTACGGGCCGACCACGCCGAACACGACGATCACGGCGACCAGCACGAGGCCGGTGGCGAGCCACGGGGTCATGGACGGCAGCAGCATCCGCCACGCGGCGCGCGGGCGGCCCGCGGGCGCGCCGGGGACGTCGGCGGCGGGCTCGGGCGGGTCGGTGGGCGGGGTGGTCGCGACGGTGCCCGCCGCCACCTGGACGTCCGGTCCGATGTTCGTCATCGCCGGCTCCCCTCAGGCCTTCGCGCGGGTGCGCGGGTCGATGAGGCCGTACAGCAGGTCGACGACGAGGTTCGCGCCGAGCACGGCCAGGGTGATGAACAGGAACACGCCCTGCATGAGCGCGTAGTCGTTGTTGGTGACCGCCGCCAGCAGCCGCGACCCGATGCCCGGGTAGCTGAACACCTGCTCGGTGACGACGGACCCGGAGACGACGAAGCCGAGCGAGATCGCGAAGCCCGCGATGGACGGCAGCACGGCGTTGCGGGCGGCGTAGTTCCGCAGGATCTGGCCCTGCGGCAGGCCCTTGGCGCGGGCGGTGAGGACGTAGTCCTCGGACAGCGTCGAGACCATCATGTTGCGCATCCCGAGCAGCCAGCCGCCGATGGACGCGATGACGATGGTCAGCGCGGGCACGAACCCGTACTCGATGGCCGAGGCGATGAACTCGGGCGACCACCCGGGGTCGAGGACGACGTCGTAGCCGCCCTGCGACGGGAACCAGCCGAGCACCCGGGACAGCAGGTACACCAGCACCAGCGCGAGCCAGAAGTACGGCACCGCGGCCAGCAGGGTGGTCATCGGGACGAGCGAGTCCAGCCAGGTGCCGGGCCGCCAGCCGACGAACGCGCCGAGCAGCACGCCGATGGTCGCGGCGAGCACGGTCGCGATGCCGACCAGGACGACGGTCCACGGCATCGACGTGCCGATCACCTCGGTGACCGGGGTGGGGAAGTAGGTGACGGAGACGCCGAGGTCCCCGTGCAGCAGGTTGTTCAGGTAGGTCCCGTACTGCGTCAGCAGGGAGTCGGTGGAGTCCCCGCCGAGCAGGGCGGCGTACGCCTCGCGCGTCTCGGGGGTGACCGTCCCGCCGCGCTGCTGCAGCTTGGCCAGCATGATGTCGACCGGGTTGCCGGGCAGCAGCCGGGGGATGAGGAAGTTCAGGGTGACGGCTGCCCAGAGGGCGACGGCGTAGAAGCCGAGCTTGCGCAGGACGTAGCTCACGGGGACGACCCTTCGACGGGGTGGACGGGGGAGCGGAGCGGGGCCGGGCGCGCGGCGCCGGTGGTGCGCGGCGCGCCCGGCCCGTGGTCAGCTGCCCGTCGGCTCCAGCCGCTTGAGGATCTCGGCGGCGTCGAACGCCGACCAGACCGCGGGGAACGCGTACATGTCGTCCTCGGTGGGCCAGCCGGAGAACCGGCCGACGTTCCACTGGCTGGTGTTGCCGCCGGTGAGGATCGGCACGTACGGCATCTGCTCGACGACGGTCGCCTGGATCTCGTCGAACAGCGGCTGCCGGGCGGCGGCGTCGTCCAGCGGGAGCGTCTTCAGCTGCTCGAGGGCGGCGTCGACCTCCGGGTCGGAGAACCGGGAGTAGTTGTTGCCCGCCGCCTCGCCGACCGCCGCGCCCGAGCCGGACGCGAAGAAGTACGTGTACAGGTAGTACGGGTCGGGCGCGGGGCCCTGCCACAGCGAGTCGATGGCGAGCTGGAAGTTGCCCTGGGTGCGGCGCTCGGTCCACTCGTTCCACGACGACTGCGCGGTCTGCAGGTCGATGCCCGCGGCCTTGGCCTGCTGGCCGAGGGTCTGCACGGCGGTGATGTAGTCGGTCCAGCCGGTGACGACCTCGACCGTGACGGTGAGCTTCTGGCCGTCCTTGGCGAAGATGCCGTCGGAGCCCTTGACCCAGCCCGCGGCCTCCAGCACCGCGGCGGCGCCCTCGGGGTCGGCGGTCTCGGGCGCGACCGGCTCGTCGATCGCGGAGGAGATGAACGACTCCTGCGAGGTGGTGAGCGCGAAGGTCGGGGAGATCTCGTTCGCCGTCTCCTGGAACGCCAGCGAGTTGAGCTGCGTGCGGTCCATCGCGAGGTAGAGCGCCTGGCGCACCGCCGGGTCGGTCTGCGGGCCCGCGCAGCCCTGCTCGACCGAGGAGCAGGTGGCGAGCACCATCTGGTTCTGCCAGGCGGTGAGGGTGTCGTAGCCCGGGAAGTTGGTGGACACGTTCTGCATGTCCGGCACCGGGCCGGTCTGCCAGTCGATCGTCCCGGCGGCGATGCCGTCGGCGCCCGCGGTGTTGCCGGACAGCGACAGGAACCGCACGGTCTGCAGCGCGGGCTCGCCGCCCCAGTAGTCGGGGTTGGCGGTGTACGTGAACGCCTGCGGCTTGAAGTCGCCGAGCAGGAACGCGCCGGTGCCGACCGGCTCCTCGACCACGTCGGCGGTCGGGTCGACGTCCGTCCACAGGTGCTCGGGGACGATCGGCACGCCGGACAGCACGTCCGGGCCCTGCACGAACGCCGGGGCCTCGAAGGTGAACACCACGTGGGTGTCGTCGCTCGCCGTGGCGGTGCCCGCGTAGCCGATGTTGTTGATCGCGGGCGTCGCGGCCAGCAGGTCGAACGTGAACACCACGTCGTCGGCGGTGAACGCCTCGCCGTCGGTCCAGGTGACGTCGTCGCGCAGCGTCACGGTGAGCTCGGTGCCGTCGTCGTTCCAGGCGTACTCGGTGCCGAGCAGCGGGACGGGGTCGGACTCGGCGGCCTTGTTGATGAAGAACAGCTGCTCGTAGATCGTGCCGAGCCCGCCGATCCGCGACGGCGAGAACGGGTTGAAGTTGATCTGGTAGTCGCCGGACTGGCCGGTGTAGGCGACGAGCGTCGTGCCGTCACCACCCCCGCCGGTGCTGTCGCCGCCCCCACCGCCGCCGCCCGAGCAGGCGGTGACGAGCAGGGCGAGTGCCGCGACCCCGGCCGCGGCCGGGATCGTGCGGCGGGACGGGCGCCGGTGCGCCCCTGCTGACCTGAGGAACATCGCTGGTCCTTTCCACCCGTCGCGCCCGACGGTCTGGTCGTGGCCGCGTCGGTGCGGCTGCGCCATATCGTTACGTGCGTAAATTAAGCATGTCAAGATATGGTCCCGACATGAGCGGACCTGATCGGGCGACGACGCCCGGCGCGCGGGCCTCGGCCTCGGCGAACCCGGTGGACCCCGCGCCGCCGCGCACCCCGCCGCGCGCCGCGACCGGCGCGCTGGTGCTCGACCTGGTCCGGACCGCCGGGACGGTGTCCCGCGTCGAGCTCGCCGAGCGCTCCGGGCTCACCGCCGCGACCATCACCCACGTGGTGCGGGAGCTCATGGCCGAGGGGCTGGTGCACGAGGTCGGCCGCCGCACCGGCACGGTCGGCTCGCCCCGGCGGCTGCTGCGCCTCGCCGCGGACGCCTGGTACGCCGTCGGCGTGCAGCTCGACCGGTGCGCCAGCAGCGTGGTCGTCACCGACTTCGCCGGACGCCGCGTCGCCTCCACCGGCGTGCGCGGCGTCGGGCGCGGTGCCCCCGGCGACACCCTGCCCGTCCTCGCCCGGCACACCGACCTGCTGCTCGCCGGGGCCGGGATCCCGCGCGACCGGGTGCTCGGCGTCGGCCTCGTCACGCACGGCCCCCAGGACCGCGCCGCCGGGGTCGTCCTCACCGGCCAGCCCACCCCCGCGTGGCGGGAGTACCCGCTGACCCGCACCCTCGCCGACCTGCTCGACCTGCCCGTCCTGCTGGAGAACGACGCCACCGCCGCCGCCGTCGGCGAGCAGTGGGTCGGGTCGCTCGACGTCGACACCTTCGGGGTGCTGTACATGGCGACCGGCATCGGCGGCGGCGTCATCGCGGGCGCCGAGGTGTACCGCGGCGGCACCGCCAACCCCGTCGAGGTCGGGCACATCCCCGTCGACCCCGCCGGTCCGCGCTGCGCCTGCGGCAACCGGGGCTGCGTCGAGGTGCTCGCCGGCCCCGGCGCCGTCGTGGGCGCGGCGCTCGCCGTCCCCGGGCTCGGCGCGCGCCTCGGGCTCGACGGCGGGGCAGACGCGCAGCTCGCCGACTTCCAGCGGGTCGCCCGCGCGGCCGTGGCCGGCGACGCGGCGGCGCTCGCCCTGGTCGACGCGTCCGCGCGGCGGCTCGGCACCGCCGCCGTGACCCTGATGAACCTGTTCGACCTCGACACGGTCGTCCTCGCCGGACCCGCGTTCGCCGTCGCCGGGGCGCTGTACGTCGAGCGGGCCCAGGAGGTCGTGGACGCCGGGGCGCTCGCCCGGCTGCTGCGTCCCGTGCACGTGCGGCTGTCCCGGGACGTGCGGGTCTCCGCCGCCGTCGGCGGGGCGCTCGTGGTGCTCCGCTCGCCGCTGGGCCGCCCCGGCCGCGCTGATCGCGCTGGTGGCGCTGATCGCGCTGGTCGCGATGATCGGTCGGACCGCGCCGCAGGCGCGGCGGCTTCCGGCGCGCCCCTCGACCTGACGGCGCTCGCGCCTGCCTGACCCGACCCGCACCGACTCGAGGGAGAGCCCGTGACGACCGACCCGACCACGACCTGGACCCCGCTGCGCCGCGACGGCGTCGGGGTGCTGCTGGCCCACCCGCCCACGGGGCTCGCGCAGGTGCGGCACTGGGGCCGCGACCTCGGACCGCTCACCGGCGCCGACCTCGAGGCGCTGGCCGCCGCGGGGGACCGGCAGACGCCGCCCGGCACGATCGACGCCGCCGCGCACCCCGCGCTGCTGCCCCAGGAGACCGACGGCTGGCCCGGTCGCCCCGGGCTGCTGCTGGTGCGGGACGGCGTGCCGCTCACCCCGGCGTGGCAGCCCGGCCCGGTGACCGCCGACGCGCACGCCGCCGAGGTGGTCGCCACCGACCCGGCCGCCGGGCTGACGCTGCGCACCCGGCTGCACCTGGAGCCCGGCGGGCTGCTCGGCGTCGAGCACGCGCTGCGCGTGGACGGCGGGTCGCCGGTCGAGGTGCAGTGGCTCGAGGCCGCGCTGCCCGTGCCGACCCGGGCCGACACCGTCACCACGTTCTCCGGGCGGTGGACGCGCGAGAAGGCGCCCGCCACCGGGCCGCTGCCGCGCGGGTCGCTCGCCCGGCAGACCCGGCGCGGACGACCCGGGCACGACCAGCCCTGGCTGCTCGCCCTGTCCGAGGGGCAGGGGCGGCCGCGCGACCGGGACGGGGCGGTGTGGGCGGTGCACCTCGCGTGGCCCGCCGACGTCACCTACCGCACCGACCGGCTGCCCGACCAGCCGACCTTGCTCGGCGCGGGGGAGCTGCTGCGCCCGGGCGAGGCCGTCGTGGCGCCGGGGGAGGAGTGGACGACGCCGACTGCCTGGTTCGCGTGGTCCGACGCCGGGCTCGACGGCATCAGCGCGCGGTTCCACACCTTCGTGCGGTCGCGGCCGCAGCACCCGCGCACGCCCCGGCCCCTCGTGCTCAACACCTGGGAGGCCGTCTACTTCGACCACGACCCCGCCCGGGTACTGGCGCTCGCGGACCGGGCGGCGGCCATCGGCGTCGAGCGGTTCGTGCTCGACGACGGGTGGTTCCTCGCCCGGCGCGACGACACCCGGGGGCTCGGGGACTGGGAGGTCGACCCCGCGGTGTGGCCGGACGGGCTGGAGCCGCTGGCCGCGCGGGTGCACGGCCACGGCATGCAGCTCGGGCTGTGGGTCGAGCCCGAGATGGTCAGCCTCGACTCCGACCTCGCCCGCGCGCACCCCGACTGGCTCCTGCAGGACCTCGCGCAGGTGCCCGCGCCCGACGGGCTGTCGTTCCGCAGCCAGTACGTCCTCGACCTCGCCCGGCCCGAGGCGTACGCCCACGTGCTCGGGCAGATCGACGCCGTGGTGGGGCGGCTCGGCGTCGACTTCCTCAAGTGGGACCACAACCGCGACCTCGTGGACGCCCGGCACGCGGGCCGCCCCGGCGTGCACGCGCAGACCCGGGCGCTGCTCGCGCTCGTCGCGGACCTCAATGCCCGGCACCCCGGGCTGGAGGTCGAGTCCTGCTCGTCCGGCGGAGCGCGCTCCGACCTCGGCGTGCTCGACGTCACCGACCGGGTGTGGGCGTCCGACTCCAACGACGCCGTCGAGCGCCAGGACATCCAGCGCTGGACCACCCTGCTGCTGCCGCCCGAGCTCGTGGGTGCGCACGTCGGCCCGCCGACCGCGCACTCCTCGGGGCGGACGGTGGACCTGTCCTACCGGCTCGCCACCGCGCTCACCGGCTCGGCGGGCTTCGAGTGGGACGTGCTGACCTGCGACGAGGACGAGGTGGCCGTGCTCACGCGGTTCGCCGGGCTGTACCGGGAGGTGCGGTCGCTGCTGCACACCGGCACCGCCGTGCACGCCGACGTCCGCGACCCCGCGCTGCGGGTCACCGGGGCCGTCGCCCCCGACCGGTCGGCGGGGCTGTGGACCGTCGCCACCGTCGCCACGCTGGAGGACGCCCGGCCCGAGCCCGTCCGGCTGCACGGCCTCGACCCCGACGCCCGGTACCGGGTGCGGGTCCGCGACGAGGTCGGGGCCGCGCGGTGGGGCTGGGTGACCCCGCCGTGGCTCGCGGCCGGGGAGGTCACGCTGCCCGGGCGCGTCCTGGGCGACGTCGGCCTGCAGATCCCGGCCCTGTGGCCCGCGCAGGCGCTCGTCCTGCACGCCACCCGAGTCTGATCTACCGCCCTGCCGTCCTACCGCGACCCGACCGGCGGCGGGGCCGTCGAGCCGCGCGCGACGACCCGCACCCCCGGGGTGCGGGTCGTCGTCGGCTCGGCGCCCGTGACCGCGCGCAGCAGCACCGTCGCGGTCAGGGCACCGAGCTCGTGCACGTCCCGGCTCACCACCGACAGCGGCGGGTGCGAGATGCGCACGTTCGCGGAGTCGTCCCACGCCAGCACCGACAGGTCCGCCGGCACCCGCAGCCCGCGGCGGGTCGCCTCGCGCAGCCCTGCCAGCGGCATCAGGTCGTTGTCGTAGACGATCGCGGTCGGCGGCTCCGGCAGGTCCAGCAGCTCCGCCGTGCGCGCCGCCCCCGACGCCTCGCCGTAGTCGCCCTCACGCCGCACCCCGACCGCGCCCGCCGCCGCCACGGCCGCCGTGAACGCCGCGTCCCGGTCCCGGGTGTGCCGGTACTGCTGCGGCCCCGACACCCAGCCGATGCGGCGGTGCCCCAGCCCGGCGAGGAACTCCACCGCCGTGCGCATCGCGGTCACGTTGTCGTAGTCGACCACCCAGCGGCCCGCGCGCGGCTCCCCGCCGAGCAGCACCGCCGGCAGGCCCAGGTCGGCGCACGCCTGCTCCCGGGGGTCGTCGGCCACCAGGTCCGAGACCACCACCGCGTCCACCAGGCCCTCGGCGGCCCACCGCCGGTACGCCACGATCTCCGCGTCCAGGTCCGGGACCACGTGCACGAACACGCTGGCGCCGTGCGCGTCGAGCTCCTCCTCCATGCCCGCGAGCAGGTCCGCGTAGAAGGGCTCCAGCGCCCCGTCGTCGTCGGCCGGCAGCAGCGCCAGCCCCACGCGCACGCCCTGGGCGCGCGCCGGGTTCACCGTCATGACCGGCAGCATCGCACGGACGGGGGTGGTGCGGGCGTGGTCCAGGCGGGGGACGGGCGTCCGGTGGGGGCCGCGGTGCGTGCCATGCTGAGCGCCATGGAGGACGTCGCGGACCGGCGGAGCAGCCCCGGTCGCGGTGGCCGGGCGCCCTCCACCACCCGCACCCGGGTGCTGGACCTCGTCCGGACCCGGGCCCCGATCAGCCGCGTCGAGCTCGCCGAGGCCACCGGGCTCACCCAGGCCGCCATCTCGCACGCCGTGCGCGCCCTCCTCGACGAGGGGCTGCTGCGCGAGACCGGCGACCGCGAGTGGACCGGCGGCAAGCCCCGGGTCATGCTCACGCTCGACCCGCTCGCGCGGTGCGCCGTCGGCGTCCAGCTCGGCGCGGACTGGCTGGTCGTCGTGCTCACCGACGTCCGCGGGGCCGTCGTCGCGCGCACCCGGGTGCGGGGTGCCCGGCTGCACCAGCCCGAGGCCGTCGTCGCGGTGATCGCCCGGCAGGTCGACGTGCTGCTGCGCGCCGCCGGGATCGGGCGCGGCGCCGTCGCCGGGGTGGGTCTCGCGGTTCCCGGCACCATCGACCTCGGCGCCGGGGCCATCGCGGTGTCCCGGTCGCTCGACCGGTGGCAGGGGTTCCCCGTGCGCTCCCGCCTCGGTGCCGCCGTCGGGCTGCCGGTCGTGCTCGACAACGACGCGTCCGCCGCCGCCGTGGGGGAGGACTGGGCCGGGCGCACCGCCGGGGCCACCACCACCTGCACCCTCTACATGGGTGCGGGCATCGGGGCGGGCATCGTCGTGGGCGGGTCCGTGTACCGGGGCGCGAGCGGCAACCCCGCGCCGCTCGGGCTCATGCACCTGCACCGGGGCACGGGTTCCGGTGCGGCGGGCGACGCCGGGCCGACGCTGGAGGAGCTCGCCGCCCCGCACGCCGTCGCCCGGCGGGCGCGCCGGGCCGTCGCCGCCGGGCGGCGCACCGCCGTGCGGCTGTCCACCGACGCCGATCCGATCACCGACTTCGGGGCGGTCGCCACCGCCGCCGTCCAGGGCGACCCGCTCGCCGTCGCGCTCGTCGAGGAGTCCGCCGAGCACCTCGCCGACGCCGGCGTCACCATGGTCAACCTGCTCGACGCCGACTCCGTCGTGCTCGCCGGACCGTCGTTCAGCACCGCGGGCTCCCTCTACGTGGCCGTGCTGGAGCGGCGGCTGCGCGCCGAGCTGCACGCCGCGGGGCAGCACGGAGTGCGGGTCGCGCTGGCCGCGCACGTCGCGGACGCGGCGGCCGTGGGGGCTGCCGCGCTGGTGCTGCAGCACGACCTGGCGCCGCGCCGGGCCTGACCGCCTCCGGCTGGTCGGGGGTCTTGGCATGCGTGCAGTAGCGATATATCGTTAGCGTCATGCGATATGACGACACGGACGAGAGTGGGGACCGCGCACCGCGGTCCGGTCGCGACCCCGAGGGGTCGCACGAGGCGCACGACGCCCACGAGCAGGCCGGCCCGCACGGGCAGGAGCACGGGTACGAGCGCGGGTACGACGGGAGCGAGGAGGGCGGACCGCACGAGCGCGGGCACGGCCGGGGCCCGCACGGGCGCGGCGGCCGGTTCGGCGGGCGCGGCCCGGGCGGTGGCCACGGACCGGGCGGTCACGGCGCTGGTGGGTTCGGCCCCGGAGGTTTCGGGCCCGGCGGGTTCGGGCCTGGCGGGTTCGGGCCCGGCGGGTTCGGGCCGGGATTCGGCCCCGGCGGGCGGCGGGGGCGTCGTCCGCGCGGTGACGTCCGGAACGCAGTGCTGCTGCTGCTCGCGGAGCAGCCGATGCACGGCTACCAGCTCATGGAGGCCATCGCCGAGCGCAGCGGCGGTCGGTGGCGGCCGAGTCCCGGAGCGATCTACCCGACCCTCAACCTCCTGGAGGACGAGGGCGTGCTGACGCTGACCCGGGACGCGGGCCGCAAGCTCGCGACGCTCACCGCCGAGGGGCGCGCGCTCGTGGAGCGGGAGTCCGCGGGCTGGCCGGACCCGTTCGGCTCGGACGAGCAGCACGCCGGCGTGGACCTGCGCGGCGAGGCCGGGCAGCTGCTGGAGGCCGTGCGGGCCGTCGGCCGCGGCGGCACCGAGCCGCAGCGCGAGCGCGCCGCGCAGATCCTCGCGGACGCCCGGCGCTCGGTGTACCGGATCCTCGCGGGCGACGACGAGCCCACCGCCTGACCCGGCACCACCCCTGATCCGGCGTCGCCCCTGACCAGCACCGCGCTGACCGGGACGACACCTCTAGGATCGGCACCGGCCGCGCGGACCGCGGGCCGCCGACCGTCCGCACGCGCGGCGTCGGCACGCCGAGGGGGCGGCGACCGTCGACGACGGCGCGACCCCGCGCACGACGAGACGGTGACGACGGATGCCCCTGCCTGGCGTGGACGACCCGGCGGACGAGGTCGTGACGGAACCGGAGGTGTCCCACCCCGAGCGCCCGCCCCTGGTCCCCGGGGCCGTGGCCGTCGCGCTCGCGGTCCCGGTGGCACTGGGTGTGCTGGTCGCCACCGTGGTGCTCGCGGCCGTCAGGGCCTCCCTGCGCGCGACCGTGACGGCCGGCGCCCTCGTGGTGCCGGGTGGGGACCCCGGTGGCCCGTACCTGCTCGCCGCACTGCCGGTGCTCGGCGCGCTGCTCGCCCTGCCGGTCGCCGTCACCGCGGCGAGCGCGGTGGCCGCGGGCGGGACCGGTGGCGCACGCCCGTCGGTCCTCGCGGCCTGGGCCGGGGCGCTGCGCCGACCGCGGGC
>NZ_RFFI01000061.1 GCF_003696205.1 Cellulomonas triticagri | reverse complement strand
GGCGCGCACCCGGCGGCCCCGGCCCCGTGCCGGGTCGGGGCGCCCGGTGGACGCGGTCGTGGTCGGCTCCGGGCCGAACGGGCTCGCGGCGGCGGTGACCCTCGCGGGGGCCGGGCTCGAGGTCGTCGTGCTGGAGGCCCAGGACACCGTCGGCGGCGGCTCCCGCACGCTCGACCTCGGACTGGCGCCCGGCGTCCGGCACGACATCTGCTCGGCGGTGCACCCGATGGCGTGGGCGTCGCCGTTCTTCCGGTCGCTGCGCCTGGACGAACGCGTCGAGGTGCTGACGCCCGAGGTGTCGTTCGCGCACCCGCTGGACGGTGGCCGCGCAGGCGTCGCCTACCGGGACCTGGACCGCACCGCCGAGGGCCTAGCGGCGGACGGCGAGGCGTGGCGCCGGCTGTTCGGCCCCCTCAGCGAGTCGTGGCAGGACGTCGTGGCGCTCGCGCTCGGCGACCACCGCAGCGTGCCGGACGGCGTGTCCGGGCACCCGGCCCGCGCCGCGGCGACGGCAGCGCGGTTCGCCCTCGGGGTGCTGCGCAACGGGCAGTCCGTGGTGCCGTCCTCGCTGCGGACGACCGAGGGCGCCGCGCTGCTCACCGGCGTCGCCGGGCACGCGATCACCCCGCTGCCGTCGCTGGCGGCGGCGGGGACCGCGGTGCTGCTGACGACGCTCGCGCACGCCGGGCACGGCTGGCCGGTGCTGCGCGGGGGCTCGCAGGCGATCGTGGACGCGCTGCTCGGGGACCTGGTGCGGCTCGGCGGCCGGGTCGTCACCGGGCACCCGGTGGCCCGGCGGGCCGACCTGCCCCCGGCGCGCGCCTACCTGTTCGACACCGGCCCCCGCCTCGTGGCCCAGGTGTTCGGCGACGCGATGCCGCCGCACCTCGCGCGCGCCTACGCCGGGTACCGGTACGGCAACGCGGCCGCCAAGGTCGACCTCGTGGTGGACGGGCCGATCCCCTGGGCCCACCCGGAGGTGCGCCGCGCGGGCACCGTGCACCTCGGCGGCACCCGCGACCAGGTCGTCGCCGCCGAGCGGGCGGTCGCGCGCAGCCGGCACGCCGAGCACCCGCTGACCCTGGTGTCGGACCCCACCGTGGTGGACGACAGCCGGGCGACGGGCGGCCTGCGGCCGGTCTGGGCGTACGCGCACGTGCCCGCCGGGTCCGACGTCGACCCGACCGAGGCGGTGCTCCGGCAGGTCGAGCGGTTCGCCCCCGGGTTCCGGGACACCGTCGTCGCCCACCACGCGATCCCCGCGGCGGGGCTCGCCGCGCACGACGCGAACCTCGTCGGCGGCGACATCTCCGGCGGAGCGGTGTCGCTGTGGAGCATGGCGACCCGGCCGACGCCGCGCCTCGACCCCTACGCCAGCGGGGCCCCCGGCGTGTACCTGTGCTCCGCGTCCGCCCCACCGGGGCCGGGCGTGCACGGGCTGTCCGGGTGGTACGCGGCGCGCCGCGCGCTGCGCCAGGTGTTCGGCCGCACCGTCAGCCGATGACACCCGCGTCCTGGAGCTGCCGCGCGAGCGCGGCCCCGTCCGGGGCGTGCGCCGTCACCACCGCCGACCGGTCGAGCTCCCCCACCGCGCGGCGGGTCGCCGGGGTCGGACCCGGCAGACCGTTCTGGGCGACCTGCTCCGGCACCGACAGCTCGCGCACCGCGATGGCCGCGACCCGGCCGGGGTGCTCCGCCGCGAACGTCTCGTAGACCTGCGGGTCGTGCTGACCGTCGTCCCCCACCAGGATCCAGGTCAGGTGCGGCAGCTCCTCGGCGAGCCGCCGCAGCGTCGCCGCCTTGTGCTCCCGACCCGAGCGCAGCAGCGCCGTCCCCGTCGGACCCAGGTCCGTGAGCAGCAGCGAGCCCTGCGGCAGCCCCACCCGGTGCAGGAACCGGGACAGGGCGCTCGCGGTGTTCCACGCCCCGGTGGACAGGTAGAACACGGGGGCGTCGGGGTGGGTGTCCCGGAGCCGCCCGTACAGCTCGGGCATCCCGGGCACCGGCTTGCGCCGCTGCTCCGAGCGCACCAGGAAGTTCCACGCGGCCACGTGCGGGCGGGGCACCATCGTCACCAGGACGGTGTCGTCGATGTCGCTCACGATGCCGTGCGTCGCCGTCGGCGCGACCACCTGCACCGGAGCCGGGACGTCCGCGTCGCCGCCGTCCACCGACAGGTACAGGTCCTGCCAGCCGGGCTCCAGGGCGAGGTCCACCGGGGCGTCGAGGTACCCGCTGCGGTCCGTGCGCGCGACCAGCACCTCCTCGCCGTCGGCGCCCGGCGCGGTGCGGACGCGCACCACGGCGCCCGGCAGCTCCGCCGAGAACAGGTTCCGCCAGCCGCGTCGCGCCACGCTGCCCGGCGTCGGGGCGTCGGGGGCGGTCAGCAGCACCCGCGCCCGCACCCGGACACGGTCGACGGTGCCGTACGACGGGTAGGCGACGACGCGCGGGGTGTACCCGCGGCGGGACAGCACGCGCACGACGGCGGCGTTGAACCCGTCCTCGGCACGGGCGGCGATCCGGGCGACACTCATCACCCCAGTATCGGCACAGGCCGGCGGACGCGCCCCTGGAGGCCGCGGGCTGCCGCCTCAGCCGGGGACGGTGCCCCCGGCTCCGTCGACCGCCGCGTCGTACCGGTCCAGCACGATCGGGGCCAGCAACGGGTGCGGGCCGAGCGGCGCGGTGACCACGTCGGCCCCGGCCCGCGCGAGCGCGCTGTGGAAGTGCCCGGGTGCCAGCAGGTAGGAGGCCACGACCACCCGACCGGCACCGTCGGCCCGCGCGGCGGCGACCGCGGCGGAGACCGTCGGCTCCGCCGCGGCGCCGAACCCGACGGTGACGGGACCCGCCCACGCCTCGGCGAGGCCCGCCGTGACCTCCCGCACCGCCTCGGCAGCGGCGGGGTCGCTCGAGCCGGCCGCCGCGAGCACGACGGCGTCGCCGGGGACCGCCCCCGCCTCGTGCAGCCGTTGCAGCAGCACCGTGACCAGCCGTCGGTCCGGGCCGATCGGGGCGGCGGCCCGTGCGGGACGCCCCGCGACCGCCGCGCCGATGTCGTGCCGGACGTGGAACCCCGTCGACAGCAGCAGCGGCGCGACGACGACCGCAGGCCGCCCCGCCGGGCTGACGGCCGCCCCGGTGCCGGGCGCGTCGGCCAGGACCGCCGCGACGACGTCCGCGACCGCCGGTTCCTGGACGTCGACGAACGCCTCCTCGACGCGCAGCCCCGGCCGCAGCGCCCGCAGGTCCGCGACGAGCGACCGGACGACCCCCTGCCCGTCCGGGCTGCGGGTGCCGTGCGCGCAGGCGACCAGCACGGCGGTCACGGCCGGGTCCCCGGGATCACCGGCGTGGTGACGGCCGGGTCGAGCAGGCCCGGCCGCGCGACCTCGCCGACGACGACGACGGCGGGCGAGCGGACGCCCTGCTCGGCGCACCGCGCGACCACGTCGCCCAGCGGCGCGTGCACGACCCGCTCGTCCGGCAGGGTCGCGTTCGCGACGACGGCCGCGGGCGTGGCCGGGTCGACCCCGGCCGCCAGCGCCTGCGCGCTCCACCGGGCGATCCCGGCCATCCCCATGAGGACGACGGTCGTGACCCGGGCGTCGCGGAGCCCGGCGAGGTCCAGGTCGCTCAGGCCGCCGTGACCGTTGATGACGTGGACGCGGTCGCTGGTGCCGCGGTGCGTGACGGGGATCCCCGCCGACCCGGCGGCGGCGACCGCGGAGGTCACCCCGGGCACGACGCGGACCGAGATCCCGGCGGCACGGCACGCGAGCACCTCCTCGCCGCCACGACCGAACAGGAAGGGGTCGCCGCCCTTGAGCCGCACCACCCGGTGCCCCGCGCGCGCCCGGTCCACGAGGACGTCCTCGATCTCCGCCTGGGTGGCGCTGTGCAGACCGGGTGCCTTGCCGACCGCGACCACCTCGACGTCGTCCCGCAGGTCGTCGAGGACCGCGGTGGGGCCGAGCCGGTCGGTCACGACGACGTCGGCCTGCGCGAGCAGCGTCCGGGCGCGCACCGTCATCAGGGCGGGGTCACCGGTACCGCCGCCGACGAGCGCGACCTCGCCGGGCAGCAGCACGTCCGGCCCGGCGACGTCGGGACGCCCGGCTCGGGTGTCCGTGCCCGGCTCGAGCAGTGCGTCCACCAGGCGGTCCCGCACGGTCGCGACGCGTCGCGGGTCCGGCGACCCGTCCGAGACGACCGCGACCCGCATCCCCGCGACCTGCGCACCCGCGGGTGTCCGTGCGGTGCCGGCGGTCCCGTCGGCGGCGACGACGCAGAACACACGTCGGTCGGTGGCCCACGCGAGCACCGCGGCGTCCACGTCCACGTCGCCGGTGCAGCACCAGACGAACCAGGAGCCGTCGACGTCGTCCTCCCGCACCGGGCGCTGCTCCACCTGCGCGTCACCGGACGCCGCCAGCGCGACGAGGTCGGGGACGAGCGTCGGCGCGACCACCCGGAGGCGGGCGCCGGCGGCCACGGCGTTCGCGGCACGCCGCGCGGCGACGGGACCACCGCCGACGACCAGGACGGGCCGACCGCTCAGGTCCAGGTCCAGGAGCGTCACGAGGTCACCGCCACGAGCACGTCCTCGCCCTCGACGGCGACCGGGTACGTGCGCAGGTCGACGGGCTCCTTGCCGACCGGGTCCAGGCAGGCACCGGTCGTGAGGTCCCAGACCTGCTTGTACATCGGTGAGGTGAGCGTGGGCGCGCCCGCGACGTCGCCGACGATGCCCCGGCTCAGCACGTTGGCCCCGCAGTACGGGTCGTGCTGCTGCACGGCGAGCACCCGGTCGTCGGCCAGCCGGAACACCGCGATCCGGTGCTCGCCGAGCAGCACACCGGTACCGCGCTCGGGCAGCAGGTCCGCGAGCCCGCAGACCCGGGTCGGGGTGGTTCCGTCGGCGGTCACGGCGTGCTCTCCTGGATCTCACGGGTCGGGGGGACGATCTCGATGTCGAGCGACCCGTCGGGCGCCGCGGCGGCCGACCGGGCGGCGCGCAGGTCGGGCACGCCGTGCTCGCCGGCCCGCGCCGGGCGGGCCTGGCCGCGCTCGGGGACGTAGGACAGGTCCGGGTCGGGCTGCCCGGGGGCGTTGACGTAGGGCGTGAACCGGCGCAGCTTCTCCGGGTCGTCCAGGGTGGCGCGCCACTCGTCGACGTACCCTCCGACGTGCCGGGCGATCTCGGCGTCCAGCTCGGCGCCGATGCCCTGCGAGTCCTCGACGAGCACGCGGCGCAGCTCGGCGACCCCGCCCGGGTACGCCTCGACCCAGCGCGCGGTGCGCTGGAGCCGGTCGGCACTTCGCACGTACAGCGCCAGGAACCGGTCGACCGTGCGCACCAGCGCCTCGTCGTCCAGGTCCTCGGCGAGCAGCTCGGCGTGGCGGGGCGTGAACCCGCCGTTGCCGCCGACGTAGACGTTCCAGCCCTGCTCGGTCGCGATCACCCCCACGTCCTTGCCGCGCGCCTCGGCGCACTCGCGGGCGCAGCCGGACACGCCCACCTTGAACTTGTGCGGTGAGCGCAGCCCGCGGTAGCGCATCTCCAGGCGGATGGCCATGCTCGCGGAGTCCTGCACGCCGAACCGGCACCAGGTCTGCCCGACGCAGGTCTTCACCGCGCGCAGCGACTTGCCGTACGCCTGCCCGGACTCGAACCCGGCGTCGACGAGGCGCCGCCAGATCGCCGGGAGCTGGTCCTGCCGGGCGCCGAACATCGCGATGCGCTGCGCGCCGGTGATCCGGGTGAACAGTCCGAAGTCCCGCGCGATCTCGGCGAACGCGATGAGCTTCTCGGGGGTGACCTCCCCACCGGCCATCCGCGGGACGACCGAGTACGTGCCGTCCTTCTGCAGGTTGGCGAGCAGGTGGTCGTTGGTGTCCTGCAGCGGCGCCTGGTCGGGCTGCAGCACGTGCCCGATGCCCAGCGACGACAGGATCGACGCGACCACCGGGCGGCAGACCGCGCAGCCGCGACCGGTGCCGTGGCGGGACACCACCTCGGTGAAGGTGCGCAGCCGCTCGGACCGCACCAGGGCGTAGAGCTCGGCGCGGGGCATCGCGAAGTGCTCGCACATGGCGTTCGACACCGCGATGCCGGCCTGCTCCAGCGAGCGGTTGACGACCGTGGTGAGCAGCGGGACGCAGGAGCCGCACACCGTGCCGGCGCGGGTGCACGACTTGACCTCGCCGACGCTGCGGCAGCCGTGCTCGGTGACCGCCTCGCGGACGGTGCCGACCGAGACGTTCGAGCACGAGCACAGCACGACGTCGTCGGGGAGCTCGGTCGGTGCGGGTCCGCCGCCCTCGGGCGCGAGGAAGGCCGAGGGGTCCGCGCCGAGCGGGCGGCCCAGCAGGGGGCGCAGGGACGAGTAGAGCGCGATGTCGCCCACGAAGACGCCGCCGAGCAGCAGCTGGGCGTCGTCGGACACGACGAGCTTGCGGTAGGTCCGGGCCACCGGGTCGGCGAACGTCACCTCCAGGGCACCGGGCGTGAGGCCGAGCACGTCGCCGAAGCTCGCCGCGTCGACGCCGACGCCCTTGAGCTTCGTGCCGTCGGCGGCCTTCTCGTAGACGGAGTCGCCGCCGCACAACCGGTCGGCGACGACGTCGGCCATCGCGTTGCCCGGCGCGACGAGACCGACAGCCTCCCCGTCGTAGCTGGCGCACTCGCCGACCGCCCAGACCGCCGGGTCCTCGGTGCGGCAGGTCGGGCCGACCACGACGCCACCCCGCTCGGCGATCGCGAGCCCGGACTCCCGGGCGAGGCGGTCCCGCGGCCGGATGCCGGTGGAGAACACCACGACGTCGGCGGGCAGCACGTCGCCGGTGGACAGGTCGAGCGACCCGACGGCGCCGTCCTCCGCCGCGCCGACCCGGGTCGCGCCGGTCGTGGTGCGCACGGCCATGCCGAGGCCCTCGGCGAGCACCCGCAGGGCCTCGCCGCCACCGGCGTCCAGCTGGACGGCCATCAGCCGGTCCGCGAACTCCACGACGGTCGGTGCGACGTCCAGGGTCTGCAGGGCGGCGGCGGCCTCCAGCCCGAGGACGCCGCCGCCGACGACCGCGCCGCGCAGCGGCCTGCCCAGGACGGCGGACCGCTCGGCGACCCACCGGCGCAGCGCGCCGACGTCGTCGAGGGTGCGGTAGCCGAGCACGCCGGGCAGGTCGGTGCCCTCGGTGCGCGGCACCCACGGCCACGAGCCCGTCGCCAGCACCAGCGTGTCGTAGGGCACGACCCGACCGGACGCGGTCCGCACGGTCTGCGCCTCGCGGTCCAGGGCCTCGACCTTGTCGCCGGTGATCAGCTCGACCCGCGGGTCGGCCCACGGCGCGGGGTCCAGGGCGAGGTCCGCGTCCGCGCGTCCCGCGAACACGTCCGACAGGTGCACGCGGTCGTACGGTGCCCACGGCTCGTCACCGAGGACAGTGAGGTGGAACGTCCGGTCGCCCGCCCGTCGGCAGAGCTGGTCCGCGAACCGGTGCGCGACCATGCCCGCACCGACGACGACCACGTGGCCGAGATCGGGCTCGTCCGGCACGGCTGATGAAGGGGGCGTCATGCCCCCAGTCTCGACGGCCGCACCGACGGGTACTGGGCCCAACGGCCCAGTACCCGGAGCCGCCGGCGGTCCCCGGAGGGTCAGGCCGCGATGTGCCGGTCTCCGCGCCGGGCCTGGGGCACGACGGTGCCCTCGGCGACCCGGGTCTCCGGCTCGACGACGGCGCGCGCGCCGAGCCGGGCGTCCGCGCCGACGTGGCTGCGGGTGCCCACCTTCGCGCCGGGTCCGACCTGGGCGCCGCGCCCGACGTGGACGTGGGAGCCGACGGTGGCGGCCACCTCCACGCGCGCACCGGGTTCGACCCAGGCGTGCTGCCCGATCCGGGCCCGCGCCTCGACACGTGCGCCGGGGTCGACCCAGGCGGTGTCGGCGACGTAGGCGGTGCTGTCCACGACGGCCCCCTTGGCGACGAGTCCGCCGCCGTTGTCGTGCCGCTGGTAGCGCACGACCGTGCCGTCCTGCTGCTCGAGGTCCTCGTATCGCTTCTTCATGGCACCTGGTCGAACGCCCGGGACGCCCTGTTTGTTCCTGCGGTCACGAACGAGTGACGCCCACCCCCGGACGGCGGTCGGGCTCGCGCCGTCACCTGCGTTTCGCCCCGGATGCTTGCCCGGATGGTTCTGAGTTTCTTCGTTTCTGTTGACTCCGGACCGTGACCCGCGCCACAGTGGTGCCACGCCCGACCACCGCTGGTCGGGGGCTCCGGCACCGCCGCCGGACCGCACCAGGTCAGGACACCGCCGTCATGTACCCGCCCGAGCGCCACACCGTCATCGTCACGACCGCGCGCGCCGCGGGCCGTGTCGAGGTGGCCGCGCTCGCTGCCGACCTCGACGTCACCCCCGAGACCGTGCGCCGCGACCTCACCGCCCTGGAGCGGATGGGCCTGCTGCGCCGCGTGCACGGCGGCGCCGTCCCCGTCGAGCGCGCCGGGCACGAGCCCGCGGTCTCCCAGCGCGAGCAGGTGCTGTCGGCGGAGAAGGAGCGCATCGCCAAGGCCGCCCTGGACGAGCTCCCCGACGGCGGCTCCGTGCTCATCGACGCGGGCACCACCACCGTCCGGCTCGCGGAGATGCTGCCCGCCGACCGCGAGCTGATCGTCGTCACCCACGCGCTGCCCGTCGCGAGCGCCCTCGCCGCGCTCCCCCGGGTCACCCTGCACCTGGTCGGCGGCACCGTCCGGCCCCGCACGCTCGCCGCCGTCGGCGGGTGGGCCGAGCGGGCGCTCGCGGACGTCCGGGTCGACGTGGCGTTCCTCGGCACCAACGCGCTGTCGGTCGAGCACGGGCTGTCCACCCCGGACCTCGCCGAGGCCACCGTCAAGCGCGCGCTGGTCACCGCCGCGCGCCGCACGGTCGTCCTCACGGACCACACCAAGGTCGGCCGCACGGAGCTCGCGGCGGTCGCGCCGCTGTCCGCCGTGGACGCCGTCGTCACGGACTCGGGCCTGGCGCCCGAGCTCGCCGAGGAGATCGAGACCGCAGGCCCGCGCGTGGTGCGGGCCTGACACGCACCACCCCCGGGCCTCGGCACCCGCCGGGCGACCCGGACACCGTCCGACGAAGGAGAATGATGAAGGTCTTCCGCTTCTACGCCCCCGGCGACGTGCGCCTGGAGGAGGCGCCCGAGCCGCGCCCCGGGGACGGCGAGGTCCTGCTCCGGGTCCGCGCGACCTCGATGTGCGGCACGGACGTGAAGATCTCGACGTCCGGGCACCAGCGCATCGTCCCGCCGCGGGTCATGGGCCACGAGATCGCCGGCGAGGTGGTCGAGGTGGGCGCGGGCGTCGAGGGCTGGGCCCCCGGCGACCGCGTCCAGGTCATCGCGGCCATCCCGTGCGGCGAGTGCGAGTTCTGCACCGCCGGGGCCATGACCATCTGCCCGAACCAGGTCTCCATGGGCTACGACTTCGACGGCGGGTTCGCCCCGTACATGGTCGTGCCGCGCGCGGTGCTGAAGGTCGACGGCCTCAACCGCATCCCGGAGAACGTCTCCTACGCCGAGGCGTCCGTCGCCGAGCCGTTCGCCTGCGCGATCAACGCCCAGGAGATCATCGACGTCCACGACGGGGACACCGTCGTCGTGGTCGGCTCCGGCCCCATCGGCTGCCTGCACGTCCGGCTGGCCCGGGCGCGCGGTGCCGCGCAGGTGTTCCTGGTCGAGCTCAGCCGCGAGCGCCTCGACCTCGCCGCCGCCGTGGTGAAGCCGGACGCCGCGATCTGCTCGGCGGAGACCGACCCGGTCGCCGCGGTCAAGGAGCTGACCGGTGGCAAGGGCCCGTCGGTGGTGATCACGGCCGCCGCGTCGGGTGCCGCGCAGGAGCAGGCGCTGCAGATGCTGGCCCCGCAGGGCCGGCTGAGCCTGTTCGGCGGCCTGCCGAAGGACAAGCCGACGATCACGTTCGACTCGAACCTCGTGCACTACCGCGAGCTCGCGGTGTTCGGCGCGAACGGGTCGAGCCCGGAGCACAACCGCCAGGCGCTGGCGCACATCGCCGACGGGTCGGTGCCGGTCGCCGACCTCATCACGCACAAGCTGCCCCTCGACCAGGTCGCCGAGGGCATCGACGTCGTCCGCACGGGCGCGGGCATCAAGGTCACCATCGAGCCGTGACGACGGTCCCCCCGTCGCACCGTCTGAGAAGGAGCAGGTCAGTGTCGATCCTCTCCCTGCCGGGCACCATCGCCCGGCCCAGCACCCCCTCCGGGGAGGTGTAGGCGTCATGTCCACCGCAGCCGCCACCCCCACCACGGGCCCCACGCGGGCCAAGCAGGCGCAGGTCCGCGTCCAGCGGTTCGGCGCGTTCCTCAGCGCGATGATCATGCCGAACCTCCCCGCCTTCCTGGCGTGGGGCCTGATCACGTCGCTGTTCATCGCCGCCGGCTGGTTGCCGAACGGCATCCTCGGCGGGTTCGGCGACGCCGACGCGCCGGGAAGCTGGCAGGGCGCCGCCACGGCGCTCGCGCAGGCCGACGACGGCACCACCTTCCAGCAGTACGTGGGCCTCGTCGGGCCCATGGTCACGTACCTGCTGCCGATCCTCATCGCCAACGCGGGCGGGCGGATCGTCTACAAGGAGCGCGGCGGCGTCGTCGCCTCCATCGTCGCGGTCGGCATGATCACCGGCTCCACGGTGCCGATGTTCCTCGGCGCCATGGTCGTCGGCCCGCTGTCCGCGTGGATCATGAAGAAGGTCGACTCGCTGTGGGCCGGCAAGATCAGGCCGGGCTTCGAGATGCTCGTCGACATGTTCTCGGCGGGCATCCTCGGTGCCGCGATGGCCGTGGGCGCGTTCTTCGGGTTCGCCCCGATCATCACGGGCGTGTCCGACGTGCTGGGCAACGTCGTGTCGTGGATGGCGGACAACCACCTGCTGCCGCTGATGGCCGTCGTGGTCGAGCCCGCGAAGGTGCTGTTCCTCAACAACGCCATCGGCAACGGCGTCCTAGTGCCGCTCGGTGCGCAGGAGGTCGTGGAGACCGGGCAGTCGCTGCTGTTCCTGGTCGAGTCGAACCCCGGCCCGGGCCTCGGCATCCTCATCGCGTACACGGTGTTCGGCATCGGCGCGGCGCGCTCGTCGGCTCCGGGTGCGGCCATCGTCCAGTTCATCGGCGGCATCCACGAGGTGTACTTCCCGTTCGTGCTGATGAAGCCGACGCTGATCGTCGCCGCCATCGCCGGTGGCGCCACGGGCATCGCGACCAACGTGGTGTTCGGCAGCGGCCTGCGCGGCCCGGCGGCTCCGGGGTCGATCATCGCGGTGCTCGCCGCGACGCCACGGGGCTCGTTCCTCGGGGTGGTGCTGTCGGTCGTGCTGTCGTTCGCGGTGACGTTCCTCATCGCCGCGGTGATCCTGCGGGCCTCGCGCAAGCGCGACCTGGCGGCGGGCGGCGGCGACCTCGCGGCCGCCATCGCGCAGACCGAGGCCAACAAGGGCAAGTCGTCCTCGGCCCTCGGGGCGATGGCCGCCTCCCAGGCCGGGCCTGACGAGGCCGCGTCCGACCGGCCCCTGCGGTCCATCGTGTTCGCGTGCGACGCCGGCATGGGGTCGTCCGCGATGGGCGCGAGCATCCTGCGGGACAAGCTCAAGAAGGCGGGCCGTCCCGACATCACGGTGGTCAACAAGGCCGTCGCGAACCTGGAGGACGACGTCGACCTGGTGATCACGCAGCGCGAGCTCACCGACCGCGCCCGCCGGGGCGCCCCGAGCGCCCGGCACGTGTCCGTCGACAACTTCCTGTCCAGCCCGGTGTACGACGACGTCGTCCGCGAGGCGGCGCAGCAGTCCGAGAGGAGCACCTCATGACCGACCTGCTGAGCGAGGACCTCGTGGTCCCCGCGGGGCGGTCCACCACCAAGGAGGACGCGATCCGGGAGGCCGGCGCGCTGCTGGTCGGCGCCGGTGCCGTGGCCCCGGACTACGTCGACGCGATGCTCGCCCGCGAGCAGACCGTCTCGACGTACATGGGCTCGTGGCTCGCGATCCCGCACGGCACGGACGAGGCGAAGGGCACGATCCGGCAGTCGGCGATCTGCCTGATCCGGTACGAGCACGAGATCGACTGGGGCGGTGCCGGACCGGTGCGCGTCGTGGTCGGCATCGCGGGCGTCGGCGACGAGCACCTGTCGCTGCTGTCCCGGATCGCCCTGGTGTTCACCGACGCCGAGCGCGTGGAGCGGCTGCTCGCCGCGACGACGGCGGCGGACCTCACCGCGATCCTCGGGGAGGTCGAGCCGGCCTGACCCGGCTGGCCCTCTGACGCCGCGGCGCCCGGCTCCTCCGCACCCCTGCGGGAGGTGCCGGGCGTCGCGGTGTCGGGGGGTTGTGCGACGATCGGGCCGTGCTGCCCGACCCGACCTCCCGCCCCGCCGACGCGGGCGGCGGGGACTGGTCGTCGGTGCTGGACGGGCTGCTGGCCTGGGGCCCCGGCACCGCCCCCGACGCGGCGCCGACCCGGACGCACGCGGCGGCGCTGCAGGTCGAGCTCCGCGAGATGACGCCCCGCACCCGCGACCGGTGGAACGGCCCGGTGTCCCGCACCGCCACCGCCCGACGTCCGGGCGCGACCGGTCCCGCCCCGGTGCACCGCCTCGGCGTGCGGCCGGTGGTGCGGTCCGCGCGCGGCTGGACTCGTGGCAGCCTGACCTGGACGAACCTGCCGCACATGCGCGCCCGGGTGGACATGGACCCCGAGCAGCACCGGTGGTTCTGCCAGGTCGGCGCCCTGCACCGTGCGGCCGAGCCGCCGACGCCCGGCGACGACCCCGCGTGGGTGTACCTGGACGACTTCGTGAACCCCGTGCTGTGGGAGCTGCTGGACCAGGCCCGCGACCTCGGCATCGCCCTGGTCGGCTCGGGCGCGGGCGCCGTGGTCGAGGTGGGCCGCGAGGCGTGGCTCGGCCTGGACGTCGCGCAGCACGGCGACGGCGTGCGGGTCCGTGCGCACCTCGCCGTGGACGGCGCCGACCTGCCGCCCGAGCACGCGCACCCCGTGGGGACGCACGGGGTGTACGTGGTCGACCCGGCGCACCCCCGGCAGGTGCTGCTCGCGCCGACCGCGGAGCCGCTCGGGCCGCAGCAGCTCGCGCTCCTGGGCGGGCAGAGCGTCGCCGACGCCCTGCGCGACGGCGTCGTCGTCCCCGCCCGGGAGACCGAGCGGTTCGTGCGCGACCGGCTCCCGGCGCTGCGCGCGGGGCTCGACGTCACCAGCGCCGACGGCTCGGTGGCGCTGCCGCCGCCCGCCCCGCCGACGCTGGTGCTCACCGTCCGGCACTCGCCCGGGCACGTCGCCGACCTCACCTGGTCCTGGGACGGGCACGCCCGCTCCGGCCCCACGCCGGACCCGCGCACGCTCGTGCCCGGCCACCTGGTGCCCGGCGGCTGGCCCGTCCTCGCGGACGGCGACGACCCGACCGCGCTGCCCGAGCCCGTCACGCTGCGCGACGTCGACGCCGCCGAGCTCGTCACGACCGTGCTCCCCCGGATCACCGCCCGACCGGGCGTGCGCGTCGACACCCTCGGCACCGTCCCGGCGTACCGCGAGCTGCGCGGCGCGCCGGTGCTGACGATCACCGCGCAGCCCTCCGACAGGACCGACTGGTTCGACCTCGGCGTCCTCGTCACCATCGAGGGCCGCACCGTGCCGTTCGACCCGCTGTTCCGCGCGCTCGCCCAGGGCCGCCGCAAGCTGCTCCTGGTGGACCACACCTACCTGTCGCTGGACCACCCCGCGCTCGCGCCGCTGGCCGACCTGGTCGCCGAGGCCCGCGACCTCACCGAGTGGGAGACGGGGCTGCGGATCAGCCGCCACCAGACGAGCCTCTGGGCGGACCTCACGGCGCTCGCCGACGAGGTCGAGGAGCCGGAGGCGTGGCGCTCGCTGCTGGCCGACGCCGCCGGGGACGCCCCGCACCCGGTGCCCGTGCCGCGCGGGCTGCGCGCCGACCTGCGGCCGTACCAGGCCGAGGGGCTGGCGTGGCTGGCGTTCCTGTGGCGGCACCGGCTCGGCGGGATCCTCGCGGACGACATGGGCCTCGGCAAGACGCTCCAGGTCCTCGCGCTGATCCAGCACGTCGTGGAGCAGCGGGCGGCCGAGCCGACCGGCGCCGCGCCGTTCCTCGTCGTCGCCCCGACGTCGGTCACCCCGAACTGGGTCGCGGAGGCCGCGCGGTTCACCCCCGGGCTCGTGGTGCGCCGCGCCGCGGGCACCCAGGCCGCGGGCGGGCCGTCCGTCGCGGACCTGGCGGACGGCGCCGACGTCGTCGTCACGTCCTACGCGCTGCTGCGCCTGGACGCCGAGGCGTACGCCACCGTCCCCGGCGGCTGGGCCGGGCTGGTGCTGGACGAGGCGCAGCAGGTCAAGAACCCCGCCGCGCGCGTGCACCGCGCCGCCCGCGACCTCGCCGTCCCGTTCACCGTCGCGCTGTCCGGGACCCCGGTCGAGAACTCGCTCACCGACCTGCACGCGCTGCTCGCGCTCACCGCCCCGGGTCTGCTGCCGCACGCGACGGCCTTCGGGCAGCAGTACGTGCGCCCCATCGAGACCCCGCACGCCGGCATCACCTCCGGGCCCGGTGCGGGCGACGTCGAGGAGTCCACCGCCCGGCTGCGCGCCCTGCGCCTGGACCGGCTGCGCCGCCGCATCCGCCCGTTCCTGCTGCGCCGCACCAAGGACCTGGTCGCCGCCGACCTCCCCGAGAAGCAGGAGCAGACCATCGCGGTCGAGCTCGCCCCGGCGCACCAGGCCGTCTACGACCTGTACCTGCAGCGCGAGCGGCAGAAGGTGCTGGGCCTGATCGAGGACCTGGACCGGCAGCGGTTCATCGTCTACCGGTCGCTGACCCTGCTGCGGATGCTCGCGCTGGACGCCTCCCTCATCGACCCCGAGCAGGCCGCCGTGCCGTCCAGCAAGCTCGACGCCCTGCTCGAGCAGCTCGCCGACGTCGTCGCCGAGGGGCACCGCGCCCTGGTGTTCAGCCAGTTCACGTCCTACCTGGGCCGGGCGGCCGACCGGCTCGCCGCAGCAGGCGTGCCGTACGTCTACCTCGACGGGTCCACCACCCGGCGCGAGGCGGTGGTGGAGGAGTTCCGCACCGGCGACGCCCCCGTGTTCCTCATCAGCCTCAAGGCGGGCGGCACCGGCCTCAACCTCACCGAGGCCGACTACGTCTTCCTGCTCGACCCGTGGTGGAACCCCGCGGCCGAGCAGCAGGCCGTGGACCGGGCGCACCGCATCGGGCAGGACCGGCCGGTCATGGTCTACCGGCTGATCGCGGCGGGCACCGTCGAGGAGAAGGTCGTCGCGCTGCAGCAGCGCAAGGCCGCGCTGGTGGACGCCGTGCTGGACGACGGCGACCTGTTCGGGTCCGCCCTCACCGCCGACGACGTCCGCGAGCTGCTGGGCTGAGTCAGCGCAGATACCGTTCCGCGGCGTCCCGCACGGCGGTGCTCACCCGGTCCAGCGCGGCCGTGCGCAACGTCCACTGCTGCCAGTGCAGCGTCACGTCCACGGTGCGGCCGGGGTCGACGTCGACGAGCGTCCCGTCGCGCTCCCCCGCCGCGGCGTCGACCTCGGGCAGCATCCCCCACCCGAACCCGAGGCGGACGGCGAGCAGGAAGTCCGCGGTGGCGGGCACGTGGTGCCGGGGCGGTCGGGAGACGTCGGCGCCGCGGGTGCGCAGGTAGCGGTCCTGCAGGTCGTCCTGCCGGTCGTAGACGACGACGGGCGCGGCGGCCAGCGCCTCCGGGGTGGGTCCGTCCGGGAAGCAGCGCGCGGCGAGGGCGGCGGCCATCATCGGCCGGTAGCGCAGCACGCCGAGCCGGTGGACCTCGCAGCCCTGCACCGGGCGGGAGTCGGTGGTGATCGCGGCGACGACGGTGCCGTCGCGCAGCAGCTCCGCGGCGTGGTCCTGGTCCTGGCGGTGCAGGTCGAACGCGATCTCGTCGGCCAGCGGCGCCAGCGCGGGCAGCACCCACGCGCCGAGGGAGTCGGCGTTCACCGCGATCGGCAGCACGGTGCGCTCGCCGGTGGCGCCCGCCGCGACCTCCGCCCGGGCGTCCGCCGCGAGGCCGAGCACCTGACGGGCGAGGCGCAGGTACACCGCACCCGCCTCCGTGACCCCGGCGGGTCGGCTGCGGCGCACCAGCACCTGGCCGACGGCCGTCTCGAGCGCACGGATGCGCTGGCTCACCGCCGACTGCGTGAGGTGCAGCGCCGCGGCGGCGCCCTCGAAGGATCCTTCGTCCACGACGGCCCGCAGGGCGCGCAGCTGCGGCAGGTCGACCTCGCTCATCACCCCACCGTAGTGACGCCCGGCGCCCGCCGTCTGGGACGAGGTGCCCGGATCGTCCGGGGTACGGTCAGGAGATGCACGAGCAGGCCCAGGCGGTGAACCCGTACCTCCCCACCTGGGAGTACGTCCCCGACGGGGAGCCGCGGGTCGTCGGCGACCGGCTGTTCGTGTTCGGCTCGCACGACCGGTTCCGCGGGACCCGGTTCTGCCAGAACGACTACGTCGCCTGGTCCGCCCCCGTCGACGACCTGGCGTCCTGGACGTCGCACGGCGTGATGTACCGCCGCGACCAGGACCCGACCAACCCGCGCGGCCGCCGCTCGATGTGGGCGCCGGACGTGGTCCAGGGCGGCGACGGGCGGTTCTACCTGTTCCACGGCACGCAGTTCGTCCCGCGGATCTCGGTGGCCGTCGCGGACGTGCCCGAGGGGCCGTACACCTTCCTCGGGCACGTCACCCGCCCGGACGGCACCCTGCTCGGCGGGCGGCCGGGCGACGTCTTCCCGTTCGACCCGGGGGTCCTGGTCGACGGCGACGGCCGGGTCTGGCTGTACGTCGGCTTCGCGCCCACCACCTGGTTCCTGCGCCGGCAGGTCGACCGGCACCGGCTGCGCCGGGACGGTGCCTACGTCGTGGAGCTCGCGTCCGACATGCGCGCCGTCGTGGGCGAGCCGCGGCGCGTGCTGCCCGGCGCGGGGTCCCCGGCGGCGGGCCTGCCGCACGCCGCAGGGTTCGCCGGGCACGAGTTCTTCGAGGCCGCGTCGATCCGCCGGATCGGCGCGACCTACTACCTCGTGTACTCCTCGGTGCAGGGCCACGAGCTCTGCTACGCCACCAGCGACCGGCCCGACGAGGGCTTCCGCTACGGCGGCACCCTCGTCAGCAACGGCGACATCGGGTACCAGGGGCGCCGCCCCGAGCAGGCCGTCGCGTACACCGGCAACAACCACGGCGGGCTCGCCGAGGTCGGCGGGCGGTGGTTCGTGTTCCACCACCGGCACACCGACCGCAGCCAGGTCAGCCGCCAGGGCCTCGCCGAGCCGGTCGAGATCAACGCCGACGGCCGGATCGCGCAGGTCGAGATGACCAGCGCCGGGTTGCACGGCGGCCCGCTGCGCGGCACCGGCACGTACCCGGCGAGCATCGCGTGCGTGCTCCGCGGCCCGGACGGCGCCCGGCCCTCGCCGTACCTCAGCCTCACCCGGCGCGGCCCGCACCCGTACCTCACCCAGACGGGGCGGGACCGGGAGGGCTTCGGCGACCAGTACGTCGCGAACGTCCGGCACGACGCCGTCGTGGGCTTCCGCTACCTCGACCTCACCACCACCCGGCGGATCACCGTGGACGCGCGCGGCAGCGGCGAGGGGTTCTGGCAGGTGAGCACGCTCCTGGACGGCGACCCGGTCGCGGTCGTCGAGGTCCCCGCCCGACGCGGGACGTCCTCGGCCCGGCTGCCGTCCGGGCTGAGCGCCCGTTCCGGCCTCTACCTGCGCTACACCGGCAGCGGACGGGCGGATCTGCACGCGATCACGCTCGACTGACCAGCCGGATCGTCCGGCGTCAGGCGCCGCGACCGCCCAGCGCGGGCCGGCGCACCCGCGCCGCCTCGGCCATCCGGAACCGCAGGACGCTGTTCTCGTCCTCCAGGCGGCTGACCGTCGCGCGCAGCGTCGCCATCTGCCGCTCCACGCGCGCCAGCCGCCGGTCCAGCACCGCGTCCGACCGCGCCGGTTCGGCCGCCGGCGGACCGGGCACCGTGGCCTGGAGGTCCCGGATCCGGGTCGCGAACTCGCGGTGCTGCCGCAGGTACGTCACGGAGCAGTGCGCGGCCGCCGCCACCGACACGAAGTCGAACGGCCCGCCCTCCTCCTCGACCAGCGCGAGGACCTGCTCCACGTTCCGGCGGACGTCGGCCGCCCGACGCCGTGCCTGCTCGACCACGTCCACCTGCGCGGACGCCTCGTTCTGCTGCATCCCGCCACTGTGCTCCCCGCACGGGGCGACCGTCGGGACCGATGGTCCCGGTGCGGCTGTCTCGTGGGTCACGTCGGCGCGAGCGCGTCGATCGCGAGGCGTTCCGCGGCGCGGGCGAAGCCCGGCCGCGAGGTGGCCGCGCAACGTCGGGAGGGTGACCGGCGGGTTCGCGTAAGCACGAGCCTGATCAGCCAGCACGCGCAGCACCGCCGGCTCGTCGAGGTCCAGCAGGTCCAGCAGGAACTCGTCCGGGTGGAGCGCCTCGATCGCGTGCGGGGCGAGCGCGGCGGTCGGGAAGTCCTTGACGTTGGCGGTGATGACCGCTGCCGCCCCGGTGCGCACCGCGGCGGCGAGGACGTGCCTGTCCTTCGGGTCGTTGCGCATCGCCGGCACGAGGTCGTCGTGCCCGTCGACCTCGGCGTGCGGGAACGCGCGCCGCATCGCCCGCACCCTCCCGGCGGCGCGACCCGGTTCGAGGCCTCGGGCGCGGACGAGCGCGCGCTCGACCTCGTCCAGGATCTGCGCGCTCCACCGCGGCTCGTACAGACCGGCGTCCGCCGCGCGCAGCAGCGTGTCGACAAGGGGGTGCGGGACGAGCACGCACGCGTCGAGGACGACGACGAACGCCATCTCAGCGCGTGGCCTCGAAGCCCGGCACACCCGTGTCCGGCAGACCACCGTCGCGCGTCAGCGCGTCGAGGACCACACGGCGCTCGGCGCGGACCCGCCGCTCGTAGTCGACGAGGTCGGACAGCAGCACGCGGCGGTGCCGGTTCGGTCTGGTGAACGGGATGACCCCGTCCTCGAGCAGCTTCACCACCGTGGGCCGGGAGACCCCGAGGAAGTCGGCGGCCTCCTGCGTCGTCATGACCGTGTCGTGCGGCGCGACCGTCACCGCCTTCCCCTGCCGCATCAGGCGCACGACGCTGCTCAGGACGTCGAAGAGCGCACTGGGCAGCTCCACCCGGCGACCGTCGGGCGCGACGAGGTACGCGTGGGTCTCCACGGTGAGGACGGCGTCGACGTCGGACAGGGCCGTGGTGTCCGGCTCCGGCATGACTGTGCGCTCCAGCATGTGCGTCATGACCCCGACCCTAATTCGCAAGAGTCGAAAGCGGTAGAGCTCTAGGTATCAGTTCTTCTGATGCAGCAGCAGGAGCAGTCGTTGGACCGATGCACCGTCGTCGCCCTACCTTCACCCCGTGCCCGCCTCCCTCGCCACCGCGCTGACCGGACTCGCCTTCGGCCTGTCGCTGATCGTCGCCATCGGCGCCCAGAACGCGTTCGTGCTGCGTACCGGGTTGCGGGGTCGGCACGTGCTGCCGGTGGTCGCGGTGTGCGCGCTGTCGGACGCCGTGCTCATCACCGCCGGGGTCGGCGGCCTCGGCACCCTGGTGGACCGGTACCCGGCGGTGCTCGTCGCCGCGCGCGTGGGCGGCGCGGTGTTCCTCGCCGGGTACGCGGTGGTCGCGGCGCGCCGCGCCTGGCGGCCGACCGGCGACGTCCTCACCGACGAGGCGCCGGCCCCCGGGCGGGCGGGGCTGCTGCCGGTTCTCGGCACCGCGCTCGCGCTGACCTGGCTGAACCCGCACGTCTACCTGGACACCGTCGTGCTGCTCGGCTCGGTCGCCGGGACGCACGGCGACCTGCGCTGGTGGTTCGGCGCGGGTGCGGTGCTGGGCAGCCTCGTGTGGTTCGCGGCGCTCGGGTACGGGGCGCGGCTGCTGCGCCCGGTGTTCGCCCGCCCGGCGGCGTGGCGGGTGCTCGACGCGACGATCGCCGTCGTGATGGCGACGATCGCCGCGTCGCTGCTGCTCGGCCTGTGAGGGGTCAGCGCACCTCGACCGCGTACAGCGAGTACCCGTGCGGCGTGGCACGCTGCACGCCCCGCACCCGCACCTCCCGCACCGCGGCGTCGACGGTGAGCACGTCGGTGCCGCCGTCGCCGTCGGTCACCTCCGCGAGCGTCGTCCAGGCCGTCGCCCCGGCCGTCCGCCCCTCCACGACGTACGTGGTGGCGTACGCGCCCTCCCAGACGAGCGTCACCTCGCGCACGCGCTCGGTGCGCCCGAGGTCGACGGACAGCCACTCCTCGTCGGTCCACGCGCTCGCCCACCGGGTGCCGGGGTCGCCGTCCACGGCGTTCGCCGCCGCGAACCCGGCGTACTCGTCCGAGGAGGACGTCGCGGTGCCGGTCCGGGCGAGGTCCGGCGTCGGCCGCCCCTCGCGGGAGAACACCGCGAACCGGTGCAGCGAGACGCCGTAGGACGTCGTGCGGCCGCCCGCCAGCACCCGCACGTACCGGGCGCGCACGTCCTCGGTCACGTGCACGGCCGTGCCCTCGCCACCGGAGGTGACGGTGGCGACGGTCGTCCACGCGGCGTCGGCGGTCGCACGGACCTGCACCCGGTAGTCGGCGGCGGCGGCGCGCTCCCAGTCGAGCTCGACGCGGTCCACCGGCACGACCTCCCCGAGGTCGACCGCGATCCACTGGTCGTCGGCGGCGGCGCTGGACCAGCGCGTGACCGGGTCGCCGTCCACGGCGGCCGCGGGGCGCAGGCCGTCGTTCTCGGCGGACGAGGCGGTCACAGGCTTGCCCACCGCGACGTCCCGCGGCTCGGCCGGGGCGTCCGGGGCGGCGTCGCCGTTCGCCGCGACGGTCACGACCGTGCTCACCGCGAGATCACCGACCTGCGCGGTGACCGCGACCTCGCCCGGCTCGGCGCCCGCCGTGACGGTCCCGTCCTCCGCGACGGTCCCCGCGCCGGTGGCGGACCACGTCGCGGCCACCGGTCCCCCGGCGCCGGTGGCGTCGAACGCGTGCGCGGTGAGCGCGACGTCGGCGCCCGCGCGCACCGTGGTGCCGTCGGGGGCGAGCAGCAGGCGGGTGGGCGTGATCTCGGCCGCGGTGCGCGTGCCGGTGACCTCGACCTCGTGCAGCGAGTACCCGTACCCGGTGAGCCGGGAGATCCCGTGCACCCGCACGTACCGCGCGGTGACGTCGAGGGCGAGGTCGTCGGCGGACGCGTCGGTCTTGGACACCGTGCGGACGGTGGTCCACGGGCCGTCGGCGTCGTCCGCGACCTGGAGCGCGTAGGCCGAGGCCGCCGCGCCCTCCCAGACCAGCCGCGTCCCGGTCAGGTCGAACCGGCCGCCGAGGTCGAGGGTGAGGTCGACGTCGTCCACGCCGTGCTCGCTCTCCCACCGCGTGCCGGGGTCGCCGTCGACCGCGTTCCCGGCGACGTTGCCGCCGAGCGACGAGGACGCCGTCGCGGTCGCCGCGACCCTCCGGTCCGCGGCCGGGCCGACGACCGCGACCACGGCGGTGCCCCGCGCGTCGCCGACCGTGGCGGTGACGGCCGCCGAGCCGGGCTCGGGCACGGTGAGCGTGCCGTCGGCGTCGATCGTGCCGTCGGTGGTGGACCACGCGACGTCCTCCGCCAGCGCGCCGAGCGGGTACGGGTCGCCGTACTGGTCGAGGCCGTCGGCCTCGAACCTGGTCGCGGTCCCGGCCTCGACGCGCACCTCGCCCGGGTCCACGGCGAGGGTGGACAGGCGAGGTGCCACGTCGATGCGGACCGTCGCCGCGGCGCTGACGTCCCCGCTGCGGGCCGTGACGGTCGCCCGCTCGGTCACCGTCGTCGCGTGCAGCACGCCCGTGGCGTCCACGGTGCCGCCCGCGTCCACCGACCAGGTGAGGTCCGGCAGCGGCACCACCGCGCCGTACTGGTCGTACCCGGTGGCGGTGAACGTGGTGGTCGTCCCGGGCGCGACGGTCGTCACGTCCTGACCGACCGCGATGCGGGTGAGGCGCGCGTCACCGTGGTGCGTGAGCTGCGTCCCGGCGGGGACGTCGAGGGTGGCGACCCGGGTGCCGCCCTCGTAGACGGCGTACGCCTGCTGCTCGGTGGTGGGGTTCCGGACGACGTAGGTGTACGCGCCGTCGGCGTCGCGGTAGACCTGCGCGAGCGGGGCGTCCACGTGCCGGTCGGCGGTCTCGGTGCCGAGGGCGAGGTTCGCCTGGCCGCTGTAGTAGACGAGCCCGGCCATGGACACCGACGTCGCGACCGGGTCGTCCCGGCGCGCGAGCTCGGCGATCACGTCCGCGTACACCGCGGGGTGCGACTGGGCGAGCATCCCGAGCACGACGTTGCCGAGGGCGTCGCCCATCGCGGACACGACGTCGGCGGCCCGGTCGGTGTCGCGCCCGGGCTCGTAGCCCGCGACCTCGAACCGGTACAGCGCGTCGTTGACGTCCTCGTCCACCGTGAAGTCCGTGACCAGGTACGCGAGCAGCGGCGACGCCGGGTCCCAGTCGGCGGGTTGCCGGTCGACCACCGCCTCGTCGTACCGGAACGGGACCAGCGCTGCGGGGAACGTGTCCGGCGTCCAGTAGGCGTCCGGGAACACCAGCGAGCCGTCCGCGGCGGTCTGGACGTACGCGGTGCCGGTGGTGGCGTCGTAGAACGGGTTCGCGGCGACCTCGGCCGTGGCGTAGCCCGGGTGGTGCTTCTCGACCTCGCGCAGCGCCGACTTCAGCTCCTCCAGCGCGGCCTGCTGGTCCTGGTCGATGTCGATGTCGCCGTAGGTGCCGATGCCCCACCACTTCTTCGCGAACATCTGGATGCGCCCGGCGTTGCCACCGCGCGTGCCGTCCTCGCCGACGACCCGGGGCCGGTCCGCGAGCATGTCGTCCACCAGGGTCGCGGCGTGGTCGGCGTCCCAGCCGAGGTAGTTCAGCCACGGCCCGGTCGGCATCCACTGGATGCCGTAGATCCAGGCGGGGTCACCTGAGAAGTACGTCGCGTACGCCTGCCCGCTGTCGTACAGGATGCCCGTCGTGGAGTGCGCGTAGGCGTCGGCGAACACGTCGCCCTCGACGTCGAGCCAGTACTCCCGGACCGCCGCCCGCTCCGTGACGTACCCCATCGCGCCCGTGGCCTGCATCTCGGCGTCGCCCAGGGCGACGCCGAGCAGGTACAGCCCGGCCCAGGACTGGATGGCCTCGCTGCTGGACTCCTGGTTGTTGCCGCCCGGCGAGGAGTACCCGCCCGCGTACGAGTGCCCCGCCCACACGTCGAACGTGCGCAGGTACGGGAAGTCCGGGTTCTCGCGGTCGCCGTTGCCGTACTGGTCCGCGACCAGCCCGGCGACCTCGCCGTAGCCCGCCGCCCACTGCGGGTCCTCCAGCGCGAGCATCGCGGCAGCCGCGGTGAAGTACCCGTAGTGGAAGTGGTTGTCGGTGAACTGCGAGGACCCGTAGGACTCCCCGAACCCGACCAGCGCGCGCCACTGCCCGTACCGGGTGAAGAAGTGCTGCGACTCCCCCGCCGTGTACGTGAACCAGTCGGTCAGGGCGGTGCGCAGCGACGCCTTCAGCGCCTCGTACGGCTCGGTCGCGCCGATCTGCTTCGCGGCGAGCATGTACTCCGCGAGCTGGAGGACGTCCTTGCCACCCCAGTACGTGTCACCGCCGTAGCCGGTGCGCGCGGCGTAGTCGGTCAGGTAGCCGACCATCGCGGCGTGCACCTCCGGGTCCGCCCCGGCGAGGGCCGCCGACTCGCCCGCCACCGGCGTGAGGCCGGTGAACGCGAAGGTCGTGCTCCAGCCGCCGTGCCCGACGGTGGTGCGCATCTCGCCGCGCGGCGTGGCGTAGGTCGTGCCGGTGAACGGCAGGTCGTGCGCCGCCTGCCGGTACTGGTGCGGGAGCCAGCCCTGGACGGTATCCAGCCCGTCGCCCTCCAGCGCCTCGGTGTCCAGCGACCACGTCTCGGTGACCGTGCCCGCCGTGGAGTCGTACGCGTCGTCCATGCGGGTGTCCCGCGGGACCGCGAAGGCCGTGGCGTGCATCGTGTCGAGGTCGGCCCCGTCGGCAGCGAGCGCGCTGAGCACGAGGTGCGGGGTGCCCGCCGCGGCCGCCACGACATCGCCGGTGCGCTCGAACGTCGTCCCGGCCGGGGCGTGCACGCCGAACCGGGTGCCGCCCTGGTCCACCACGAACCGGTCGGTCGTCACGGGGAACGTGAGCGGGGCGCCGTCCGCGTCGGTCAGCACCGCACCCGGCTCCAGGGTCACGGTCGGCGTCGTGCCGTCGTACTCGAACCACACGTACGGCACGCCGCGCGCCGCCGTGACGTCGATGTGCGGCGCGGCCGGATCGGCCTCGGTGCCGAGCCGCCAGGACACGTCCCAGTCGCCCCACCCGGTCACCACCGCGCTGTCCGCCGCGAACGCCGGGTCGAACCGGTCCGGCAGCCCTTCGGGGACGTCGGTCAGCACGATCTGGTCGACCAGCACGTGCGCCCAGCCCGCGGGCAGGGAGTCGACGACCTCGACGTGCGCCGTGCGGCCCTGCCACGGCGTGAGGTCCCACGTCACCCAGCGCAGCGTCTCGCTGTTCTCGCCCGTCGCCGACGCGACGACCTCGCCGTCCACGACCAGCCGCAGCTCCTCGGCACCGGGGTGCTGACCGCCCCCGACCAGGGCCGCCAGCGCCACGCGGTCCACGACGAACTCCGGGGACGTCAGCGTCCCGGTCGCCCCGTCGCCCGCCTCCGGCGTGTACGAGTTGAGCAGCCCCTTCCCGAGGAACCCGCTGACCGTCCCCTGCCCCGGGGACGTCCCCGTCGACGGAGCCGTGAACGCGTCGCCCTCGGCGACCCAGTCCGCCGGCAGCGTGTCCTCGAAGTCCGCGAGCACCACGTCGCTCGGGTCGGGGCGCGGCACCGCGAGCCCGCCGACCCGCACCGGGTGCTCCAGCACCATGGCCGTGCCGTCCGCGTTCCACCGCGTCGGGTAGCGCACCACGGCGCCGGACGCGTCGTTCGCGACCACCAGCGGGTCCGCCCACAGATCCCCGGAGAACCGGCTGACCAGCAGGTCCGTCCACCAGGCGTTCGTGGGAACAGGCTCATCCGCCAGGGACGCGTCCCGGTACAGGTGCTGGTCCAGCGTCGCCTGCACCGCCTCGCCGACCTCGGGCGGCGGGGTCGTCGCCACCGACCCGGCGCCGACGGGCTCGCCGTCCTGGGCCGGGGCCGCGGTCACCTCCGGGGCGGCGGGGGCCGGGGTGCCCGGCGCGGCGGCGGCCGGGGCCGCACCACCCGCCAGCACCACCGCGAGCAGGGCCGCCACGGCGCCCGCCCGTCCGTGCGTCGACGCTGCCCGCATGTGCTGCTCCCCCGATCCGCGGGGGCACCACGTCGGGTCCACCCCCGCGTCGTCGCGTGCCGCCCCGGCGGGCGGCGTGTCGTGGTCGAGTATCACCGCAGGTCGTCGTGGTGACGACCGCCACCCGGGGCACGGGCGACACGATCGGGACCGGGTGGCCGCGCCTGCGTCGCCGGCCCGGGGGGCGGCAGGGAGCGGGCGGGTCCCGCATCATCACGCGGTACGACCCGGTAAGCGCTCCCCGTAAGTGTGGGCACCCTCGGCCCGAGGCGCGTCGGCGATGTCCGGAATGCCCGCCGTCGGACCACCGGAGCAGCCGGTCCCGGGATCACCCGTCCGGACCAGCGCACCCCCGCCCGATCGGGTCCCGTTCAGTCGAGCGTGAGCACGGTGGCCCGGTCACCGTCGCCGTCCGCCACCGAGGCGAGCCCCGCCACGGTCGCCTCCGCGACGCGCGGGAGCAGCACCGCCGCGTCGGTCGGGGCGTCCACCGCCCACCGGGCGTCGGCGCCGGGCCAGACGACGGCCGTGACGTTCGCCGTCGGCTCCGGAAGCTGCGCTCCGACGACGAGGAACTGCTGCCCGAGCCGCTGGGACGACACCCGGTCCAGGGCGTCCACCAGGTCGGCGCCGACGACCACGACGACGTCCGGCTCGGCGTCCGCCGCTGCGACGAGCACCGACTCCGGGTCCCCCGACGCCGGGGTCGCCGCGGGCAGCACCTCGGCGCCCTGCCCGGTCACCGCTGCGACGACCTGCTCGACGGCAGGCGCGGGGCCGCCGACCACCGCGAGCACGGGCGCGGCGGCGTCGGGGGTGGGACTCGGCGCCGCGAGGGCGGGCGCGGTCGGGCCGACGGGCGGCGTCGAGCCACCGTGCGCCGCGGGCGACGCACCGGCGCACCCGCCCAGGGCCAGCAGCACAGCGACCGCCGCGAGGACGGCGGCGGGTCGGCGGGGGGTCACGCCATCACCTCACGACGGGGAACGGGTGGGAGCAGGGAGTCGAGCAACGCCGGGCGGCGGCGGAGGGAGGTCGCCGTCGCCCGGCGGGCGCGACCCGGGCACCCGCCCGGGTCGCGCCGTGGTGCGTGCCTGCTCAGGCCGCGCGGCGGCGGCTGTGCCGGACCGCGAGCCCGCCGCCGACCAGCAGCGCCACCG
>NZ_RFFI01000060.1 GCF_003696205.1 Cellulomonas triticagri | reverse complement strand
GGCGGCGCGACCGGGTGCCGTGGTGCGGGCCGGGCGTCAGGACCGCCGGGCGGCCGCGCGTCGCCGCACCGGGACCACCGCCCCGGCCACCGCGAGCAGCACCGCGGCGGCGATCCCCAGCGGCAGGGCCGACCCGCCCGGGTCCGCCAGGCCGAGCTCACCGGACGGCACCCCGCCCGGTGCGGAGTGCAGGCCCTCCAGCGTCTGCACCGCGAGCTGCAGGTTCCCGGCCTCCAGCGAGCCCCAGGCGTACACCAGGGTGGCCGTGCCCTCGCCGAGCGTCAGGTCGGTCGGGCCGAGCACCGGGTCGGTGGTCCCGGTGGCGGCGACCGCCACCGACACCGTCCCGGCGGGCACGGTGAGGCTCTGCTCATCGGGGTTCGACAGGTTCGTCACGACCGGGCTGCCCCCGGCCAGCACGTCGACCGCCGGAGCCGCCGCCGTGTGCCGCACCGTCAGGCGCGCCTGCCCCGCCGGGACGGCCGAGGTGTCGTTCGTGAACAGCGTGGCGGTCGGGCTGCCCGCCTCGTCCAGGTGGGCGACCGCGGTGTAGCTCGCCCCGGCGTCCAGGGTGACGTCCACCGGGCCGATCGCCGGGGTGCTGGTGTCGGCGGCGTCCGCCGCGGTGACCACCAGCGTGTGCGCTCCCGCGGGGACGTCCAGCGGACCGGCCAGGGTGCCGGGCGTGAAGTCGTCCAGGGTGCGTTCGCCGTCGACCCACACGTCGACGGTCAGGTCGGGGACGCCGTGCAGCACCGACAGGGACGCGGTCCCCGCGGTGGCGGCGGATGCGGGCAGCGCGCTCGCGACGGCGACGAGGGCCGCGGCGGCGAGGGCCGCGGACCCGGTGACGAACGGACGGTGACGCATGGGAGCTCCTCTGTCCGGTGCCCCCGTGGGGGCGGCGGCTGTGGCACTCCCTCTTCGGCGGCGAAGGCGCGGATGGATGCACCGAGGGCGGGCTTCTCACCGGACGACCCGAGCGCCACGTGATCGGAACGAGAGCCGCGTGGGCAGGCACGAGCGTCCCCGCGAGAACCGGCGCATCACGTGTGATGCATCCGGCCTCCCGGTCCGCGATGAATCAACTCTGATTCACGCGCCACGCCGACCTCACGGGCCGGGTTCCGCCCGCGACGCCGCCGCCTCGGTCGAAGGACGCGCCTGCTCGTCGGTGCGGCCGCCGCACCTCAGGCGCGGCAAGATGCGGCAGACACGCTGTCAGGCCTGCATGTCCACGAACCGCGAGTAGTGCCCCTGGAACGCCACCGTGATGACGTCGGTCGGACCGTTACGGTGCTTCGCCACGATCAGGTCGGCCTCGCCCGCACGCGGCGACTCGCGCTCGTACGCGTCCTCGCGGTGCAGCAGGATCACCATGTCGGCGTCCTGCTCGATGGACCCGGACTCACGCAGGTCGCTCATCGCGGGCTTCTTGTCGGTGCGCTGCTCGGGACCACGGTTCAGCTGCGACAGCGCGATCACGGGGACCTCGAGCTCCTTGGCGAGGAGCTTGAGCGCACGCGAGAACTCGGAGACCTCCTGCTGGCGGGACTCGACACGCTTGCCGGACGACATGAGCTGCAGGTAGTCGATGATGACGAGCTTGAGGTCGTGCTTCTGCTTGAGCCGCCGGCACTTGGCGCGGATCTCCATGAGCGACATGTTGGGCGAGTCGTCGATGAACAACGGCGCCTCGGTGAGCTTGCCCTGGATCTGGGCGAGCTTCTGCCAGTCGTCGTCGCCCATGGTGCCGTTGCGCATCTTCTGCAGGGCGACGCGGGCCTCGGCGGAGAGCAGACGCATGGTGATCTCGGAGCGGCTCATCTCGAGCGAGAACACGACGGACGCCTGCTGGTGCTTGATGGACGCCGCCCGGGCGAAGTCCAGCGCGAGCGTCGAGTTGTGCGTCGGGACGAAGGAGCGTCCGGCCAGGTACAGGTGGTCCGGGTGGTCGATCTGCACGCAGCGCACCGGCACCGACGCGATCCGCTCGACCGCGACCACCATGCGCTGCCGCAGCCGGGCGGTCGAGGGGCGGCGGCGGTCCTTGTGCACGAGGCGCTTGCGCTCCAGGGCGAAGACGTCGTCGTCCGTGGTGAACGTGATCGTGTAGGCGGTGGAGCTCTCCTCGGTCCGCCCCCGCACCGCGCGCGTGGACCAGCCCGTCCGGTAGCCGAGCGACTGGACGAGCTCCCGAGCCTCCGTGGCGAGGCGCAGGCTCGTGAACGTGAGCTGCGGGCTCCCGGTCGGGTTCACGGTCCCGTCGGTGTCCAGCAGGCCGGCCAGGAGCTCGCGGCGCTGCGCCTCGGACGCGCGCAGGTAGGTCGCGGGGATGTGCTTGTCGCCCAGCACCCCGAGCGAGCGCAGGATCGCCGGCACCGTCCCGCGGCTGTCGCGGCACGCGCGGCAGCGGACCCCGCCCGTCGAGGGGCCGCCGCAGTCGCGGCAGGTGAGAGCGTCGGAGGGCGGGGCGATGAACCGCAGTCGCCCACCGCACGACTGCCCGCAGGTGCGGACGTTCGCGACCTTCGGGACGAACGAGGTGCCGCACACGAGGCAGTCGCGCGCCGCCGTCGGCTCAGTGGGCAGCGCGAGGGAGTAGAGCCGCGCGGCACCCGGGTGGCCCGAGGGGCGCGACTCCGCCCGGTAGCCCAGCCCCTCGATCCGCATGGCGATCTCGGGGTCCGCGGAGGTGAACCGCGCGGACGCGGAGTGGCCGTCACCGAGCCAGACGCCGAGGGCGTAGGGGTGCAGCGGCAGGTCGGCCTCGGGCAGCTGCACCGGGGGTGCCACGGCCACGGCGTGGTTGGCCCGCCGGTCGGCGGTCGGGCAGGCGAGCGTCCGCGCGATCTCCTCGGTCGTGCGGACCTCGCCCGGCTGGCCGGAGCGGCGCTCGGCACGCGTCCGGGTGAGCCACTCGTGGGAGCCGTCGGCCACGATCTCGGTGCCGTCGTCGAACCGGACCCGGTACGTCGGGCGGTCGGTCATCACGTCGGTCGCGGCGACCACGGTCGTCACGGTGCCGTCGGCGGCGAGCAGCCGGTCGCCGACCTGGACGTCGCCCATCGTGGTCCAGCCGGTGGGCGTCGGCAGCGGGGTGTCGAGCGCGAGCGCCTTGCCGATGGCCGGACGGGCGGCGATGACGATCATCTGCCCGGGGTGCAGCCCGTTGGTGAGCCGGTCGAGGTCCGCGAACCCGGTGGGGACGCCGACCATGCCCTCGCCGCGGTGCCCGGCGGACTCGATCTCGTCGAGGGTGCCCGCGACGACCTCGCCGAGGCGGTGGTAGTCCTCGGTGGTGCGGCGGTCGCTGACGGCGTAGACCTCGGCCTGCGCGTTGTTGACGATCTCCTCGACGTCGCCGCCGTCGGTGGCGTAGCCGAGCTGGACGATGCGGGTGCCGGCCTCGACGAGGCGGCGCAGGACAGCGCGCTCGCGCACGATGCGGGCGTAGTACCCGGCGTTCGCGGCGGTGGGCACCATCGAGATGAGGGTGTGCAGGTAGGGCACGCCGCCGATGCGGCCGATCTCGCCGCGCTTGGTGAGCTCGTCGGCGACGGTGACGGCGTCGGCGGGCTCGCCGCGGCCGTAGAGGTCGAGGACGGCGTCGTAGATCGCCTCGTGGGCCGGCCGGTAGAAGTCGGTGCCGCGGATCTCCTCGACGACGTCGGCGATGGCGTCCTTGGAGATCATCATGCCGCCGAGGACGGACTGCTCGGCGTCGAGGTCCTGCGGGGGCGTGCGGTCGAACGCGGGCCGCCCCTGGTCCGCGGCCGCGCCGTACTCCAGGTCCTCGATGGTCACGTGCTGCCCCGCCCTCGTCGTCGCTCCCCGCCGCCAGCACCCAGTCCACCAGGCACCACCGACACGCGACCGACCTGCTGGGCGGTGCGCGCGTCGCGAGAGTAGGCCGGTCAGGGACGCCCATCAAGCGAGACGTCCACAGGGCCTGGGGACGCGGTTGTGGAAAGGTGTGGACCACTCCCCGAGTTGTCCACAGGTCGTGGATACAGGTGTGGAGAACTCCGGACGAAGGCTCCACCACCGGGCTCTCACCCGCACGAACACCGTCAACCGGTGTGGACAGGAAGAAGTTGGCCCCCATTTCACCCCTCGGACACGAACGGTCCACGGTCGACCGCCAGATACTGGGGCTGGCTGTGCCCGCGCTCGGCGCGCTGGTCGCCGAGCCGCTGCTGGTCCTGGCCGACTCCGCGATCGTCGGGCGTCTCGGGACCACCGAGCTCGCGGGCCTCTCCCTCGCCTCGACGCTGCTCGTCACCGTCGTCGGACTGTGCGTCTTCCTCGCCTACGCCACCACCGCGGCGGTGGCCCGGCGGTCCGGGGCCGGCGACCGCGCCGGGGCGATGCAGATGGGCGTCGACGGCCTGTGGCTCGCGCTCGGGCTCGGCGTGCTGCTGGCCGCGACGGCCCTCGTCGTCGCGCCCTGGGCGGTGTCTGCGCTGGGTGCGGACGGTGCCGTCGCCGAGCAGGCGGTGCTGTACCTGCGGTCCTCCGCCCCCGGCCTGCCCGGGATGCTGCTCGTCCTCGCCGCCACCGGGGCGCTGCGCGGGCTCCAGGACACCCGCACGCCCCTGGTCGTGGCCGCCACCGGCGCCGCCGTGAACGTCGTGCTCAACGTCGTGCTGGTCTACGGTGCCGGGTGGGGCATCGTCGGGTCGGGCGCGGGAACGGCTGCCGTCCAGATCGGCATGGGTGCGTGGCTCGCGGTGGTCGTCGTCCGCGGGGCCCGGTCGGCGGGCGCCTCGCTGCGTCCCGCCGTCGGCGGCGTCGTCGCCGGGATCCGCGCGGGGACGCCGCTGCTGCTGCGGACGCTGTCGCTGCGCGCGGCGATCCTGCTGACCGTGTGGGTCGCCACCGGCCTCGGACCGGTCGCCCTGGCCGGGCACCAGGTCGTGAACGCCGTCTGGGGGTTCGTCGCGTTCGCGCTCGACGCGCTCGCCATCGCCGCTCAGGCCCTCATCGGCACGGCTCTCGGCGCGGCTGACGTCCCCCGGGTGCGGGCGCTGCTGCGGCGCACCCTGCAGTGGGGCGTCGGGGCGGGCGCGGTGCTCGGGCTGGGCACGGCCGCGATCGGCTGGTGGCTGTCCGCGGCGTTCACCTCCGACCCGGACGTCCGGCACGCGATCACCGTCGCGCTGGTCGTCACCGGGGTGCTGATGCCGATGGCCGGGTGGGTGTTCGTGCTCGACGGCGTGCTCATCGGTGCCGGGGACGGCCGCTACCTGGCCGCGGTCGGCCTGGTCACGCTCGCCGCGTACGTACCCGTGGCACTGGCGGTGCGGGCGTGGGCGCCCGAGGGCTGGGCGGGCCTGGCGTGGCTCTGGGCGGCGTTCGCCGGGGTGTTCATGCTCGCCCGGGCGGTCACCACGGGTCTGCGGGCGCGCGGCGACCGCTGGCTGGTCACCGGGGCGTGACGTCCGGGCCCGGCTCCCCGTCCGGCACCGTCTCGCCCGAGCCGCGGGACCGCAGGGCCAGCAGCAGGAACGTGACCCCGATCGGAAGGAACGCGAACGATGCGTACCGCATCGAGTCGCTCACCAGACCGGACAGCCCCAGGATCAGGAACACCAGCCCGATCGGCAGGTAGGCCACGTCCGCCGTCGAGGCGTCGTCCTTCCCGGCGGACCCCGCGGGTCCCGTGCTCGGCTGCTGCTCCCCCATGCCCCGACCGTACGGCACGCGGCCGGCCGGGGGGACGCAGAAGCCCCGCTCCCCCGGCAGGGCCGGGAGGCGGGGCCTCCGTGTCAGGCGGAGATCAGGCTGCGACAACCGTGACGGTCAGCTTCGCGGAGACCTCGGCGTGCAGGCGGACCTGCACGGTGTACTCGCCGGTCGCCTTGATCGGCTGCGCGATCTCGATCTTGCGGCGGTCGATCGACGGGCCACCGGCCGCCTTGACGGCGTCGGCGATCTCGGCGGTCGTGATGGCACCGAACAGGCGGCCGGCGTCGCCGGACTTCGCCGAGACGGTGACCGGGTTGCCCTGGAGGGAGTCACGCACGGCGCGCGCCTCCTCGAGGGTCTCGATCTCGCGCGCCTTGCGGGCACGGCGGATCGCCGTGACCTCCTTCTCGGCACCCTTGGTCCAGGCGGTCGCGAGACCGCGCGGCACCAGGTAGTTCCGGGCGTAGCCGTCCTTGACGTCGACGACGTCGCCAGGAGCGCCGAGGCCCGTGACCTCGTGGGTCAGGATGAGCTTGGCCATCTTCGTGCTCCTTCTCAGCGCGCCGACGACGAGTACGGCAGCAGGGCCATCTCGCGGGCGTTCTTGACGGCACGCGCGATCGCGCGCTGCTCCTGGACGGTCACGCCGGTGACGCGACGGGCGCGGATCTTCCCGCGGTCGGAGATGAACTTCCGCAGCAGGGCGGTGTCCTTGTAGTCGACCGACTCGATCTTCGCCGCCTTGAGCGGGTTCTGCTTCTTCTTGGGCTTCCGGACAACGGCCTTGGCCATCGTGGTGCTCCTTGTCTATGAAGGGAGCCCGGGGCGTTGCCGTGCCCCGGGATGGGATGTGCTGGACGGGCGCGCGCCCGTGGGTGCCGGCCTCAGGGGCCGGCGGTGCGGTTCAAGCGATCAGAACGGGGGCTCGTCGGAGTAGCCGCCCGCGCCGCCGCCCGCGGGCGTGGCCCACGGGTCGTCCTGCGCGGCCTGGCCGCCACCGTTGAAGCCGCCGCCACCGCCGCCGTTGCCGCCCCCGTTGAAGCCGCCACCGCCGCCGCCACCGCCGTTGAAGCCGCCGCCACCACCGGACCGCTGGGTCCGGGTGACCTTGGCCGAGGCGTAGCGGAGCGACGGGCCGACCTCGTCGACCTGCAGCTCGTACACGGTCCGCTTCTCGCCCTCGCGGGTCTCGTACGACCGCTGGACCAGCCGGCCGCTGACGATGACGCGCGTGCCCTTCGTGAGCGACTCGGCGACGTTCTCCGCCGCCTCGCGCCAGATCGAGCAGCGGAGGAACAGCGTGTCGCCGTCCTTCCACTCGTTGCTCTGGCGGTCGAACGTGCGCGGCGTGGACGCCACGGTGAAGTTCGCGACCGCGGCGCCGGACGGCGTGAACCGCAGCTCCGGATCGGCAGTCAGGTTCCCGATCACCGTGATGGTGGTGTCACCAGCCATGCCAGCTCCTCGTTCTCGTCAGAAGGGGGAAGGGTCCGCACGCGGCGCGCGCGGGAGGGCGGTCAGACGCCCTGGCGGAGGACCTTCGTGCGCAGGACGGCCTCGTTGAGGCCGAGCTGGCGGTCGAGCTCCTTGGCCGTGTCCGACGTCGAGGAGAAGTCGACGACGGCGTAGATGCCCTCGGACTTCTTCTTGATGTCGTACGCCAGGCGGCGTCGGCCCCAGATGTCCACCTTGTCGACGGTGCCACCGTCGGTCTTGATGACCGACAGGTACTTGTCGAGCGACGGGGCGACGGTGCGCTCCTCGATCTCGGGGTCGAGGATGATCATCATCTCGTACTGACGCAGGCTCATACCCACCTCCTCTGGTCTCGGCGGCCACGGTCGTTCCGTGGCAGGAGGGTGTCGTGCGTCGCTGCACCACCCGGTGACGTCGATCGGCGACGTCGGGAAGGCACAGCAGCCCGTGAGTCTACCGGCTCACGGGAGCTCGTGGGGACGGCGGTCACCCGCCGCCGGTGCCGGCGCCGGCGTTCCCGGCACCGCCGCCGCCCTGCGACCCGCCGCCCAGCCCGGCGCCCGCCTCGGGAGCGGACGGCGACGGCTCGGGCTCCGGCTCCTGCGGGCCGCGGGAGACGCGGATGGTCACGGTCGACCCGGGGAGGACCTGCGTCCCGGCGCCCGGGCTGATGCCGAGGACGGTGCCCGCGGGCTGCTGGCTGTCCTCCTCCACCACGGTGGCGACGAGACCCGCGTTGGTGATCGCGGCCTGCACGTCGCCGGAGAGCTGCCCCTCCAGGCCCGACGGCACCGCGATGGTGGCGGGCTCCTCCGGCTCGGGCGGGCTCGTCTCCACGGGGGCCTCGGTCGTCGGCGCCTGGGTGGGGACCGCGCGGTTGACGTTGGCGCGCTCGGGGAACGGCACCGGCGTCGCGTACTCGGGCTGCTGCAGCGCGTTGACCATGTAGTCGGCCCACAGCGCGGCGGGCCAGCTGCCGCCGGTGACCTCGGTGACCGTGCGTCCGCTCGGCGAGCGCCCCCAGGGCGTGATGGTGTCCTGGGCCTTGCCGTCCTCGCCGACCTGGCTGAGCGCGACGGCCGTGGAGATCTGCGGCGTGAAGCCGACGAACCATGCGGACTTGTTCTCGTTGGACGTGCCAGTCTTGCCGGCGATCTCCCGGCCGATCGGCTTGATGTACGTCTCGCCGGAGCCCTCCTCGACGACCTGGGTCATCGCGTAGGTCACGTCGGCCATGACGTCGGCGTCGAACTGCTGGAGCGGCTGCGTCTGCCCCGAGTAGGCGACGTCGCCGTCGAGGTAGGTCGCCTGGGCCACCATGAACGGCTTGTGGTAGACACCCTGGGCGGCGATCGTCGCGTACGCGGACGCCATGTCGAGCGGGCTGACGATGTCGGTGCCGAGCACGTTGGACGGCTCGCTGTTGAGCGGACGGGTCACGCCCGCACGCGTGGCGACGTCGGCCGTCTTCTCCGGCCCGACCTCGAGGTTGAGCTGGGCGTACACGGTGTTGACCGACTGCTCGGTGGCCTTGACCAGGTCGATCGTGCCGTAGTCGGTGCCGCCGAAGTTGTTGACCTTCCAGGTGCCGAACTCCTGCGGCGAGTAGCCGGGGTACGTCTTCGTCAGCGGGATGCCGTTCTCGAGCGCGGCGATCAGGGTGAACGGCTTGAACGTCGACCCACCCTGGACGGCGTCGCGGCTCGCGCGGTTGATCTGGTCGGTCAGGAAGTCCCGCCCGCCGTACATCGCCACGATGCCGCCGGTGGCCGGGTCGACCGACACCACGCCGACCTTGAGCCGGTCGGACGGCATCTCCCCGTCGGACAACGTGCCGTCCTGGAGGCGGTTGGCGGAGTCCACGGCGTTCTGCTGGACGTTCGGCTGGATGGTCGTGGTGATCCGCAGGCCCGCCGTGCTCAGCACGTCGGGGGTGATCGAGCCGGTGGCCGCGAGCTCGTTCTGCACGTACTCGAGCAGGTAGCCGTCGGGGCCCTCGAGCCGGTCGGAGCGCTCGTAGGGGATCACCTCGGGGAACACCAGCGCCGCGCGGTCGGCGGAGGTGACGTACCCGTCGCGGACCATGCCGTCCAGCACGTAGTTCCAGCGCTGCTCGGACTTCTCCGGGCTGACGGCCGGGTCCCAGTTGTTGGGCGAGGGGATCAGCCCGGCGAGCATCGCCGCCTGCGAGACGTCGAGCTCCGCGGCGGACCTGCCGAAGTACACCTGCGCGGCGGCCTCGATGCCGTACGCGTTGCGCCCGAAGTAGATGGTGTTGAGATACCGACCGAGGATCTGCTCCTTGGTCTCGGACTGCGCGATCTTGATCGCGAGGAGCGCCTCCTTGGCCTTGCCGACGTACGAGGTCGTCGTCTGGCCGACGTAGTACCGCTCGACGTACTGCTGCGTCAGCGTGGACGCGCCCTGCGTCGCGCCGCCCTGCACGTTGTTGAGGAAAGCGCGGGCCATGCCGGTGATGGAGATGCCGGAGTTCTCGAAGAACGTGCGGTCCTCGGCGGAGACGACGGCCTCGCCGACGTACGGCGGGAGGGACTCGTAGTCGACCAGCGTCCGGTTCGGGCCCTCGTAGCTGCCGATCTCGCTGCCGTCCGCGAAGTAGACGGTGGACGCCTGCTCCTCCGCGAAGTCGTCCGGGGCGGGGACGTCGGTGAGGGCGTAGGCGGCGACACCGACGCCGGCGAGCAGGAAGACGCCCCCGAGGATGCTGCCGACCACGAACCGCCACGACGGCAGCCAGCGGTGCAGCCCGCGGTAGCCGCGGCGGGGGTAGTCGATGATGCGGCGCCGACCGCCGTCGGCGGGCTGACGGGTCGCGGACGCGCGCGAACCGCCGCGGGGGGCGGGTCCCGTGGACCGTCGGGTCGAGCCTGCCAACGTGCTGCCTTCCTGTGGACATCCGGGAGGGATCCGGGTCGGCGGTGCCGGTCCGGGCCCGGATCAGTATGCGCGAGCCCCCGACGCGGGTCGCGGGCCGAGGGGCCCGGTCGGCGGACTTTCACGTGATCGCCACGACCCCCGCGCCCGTCCACCGCCGCGTGCCGAGCATCGCAGCCCCGCCCGCCCCGACGCACGTGAACGGCACCGGAACCGCCCGTCCGGGTCCGGCGACGCGCGGGTGAAGCGGAGGTGTTGCCCGGGACGCCCGGTTCGCCCTACTCTCACCGATGTATCAGTTCGATACATCGATCACGACGACGAGACGAGGGAGGCGACGTGCGCGCGAAGTCCGACGTGCTCGAGTCCGCCATCCTCGGCCTGCTGCACGACTCCCCGATGCACGGGTACGAGCTGCGCAAGCGCCTCAACCTCCTCCTCGGGTCGTTCCGCGCCCTGTCCTACGGGTCGCTCTACCCGGCGCTCAAGTCGCTGGTGGCCCGCGGCCTCATCGCCGGCTCGGACCCCACCGAGGCGCCCGCCCACGGCCTCGCCGGCAAGCGCGCCCGGATCGTCTACCAGCTCACCGCCGAGGGCAAGGAGCGGTTCCAGGTCGTCCTGGCGTCATCCGGCCCCGCCGCCTGGGAGGACGAGAACTTCGGGTTCCGGTTCGCGTTCTTCGGCCAGACCGACCGCGAGACCCGCCTGCGGATCCTCGAGGGCCGGCGCACCCGGATGACCGAGCGCCTCGAGGTCATCCGGGAGTCCCTGAACCGCACCCGCGTCCGCATGGACGAGTACACCCTCGAGCTCCAGCGGCACGGCCTCGACCAGGTCGAGCGCGAGGTCCGCTGGCTCGACGACCTCATCGACCACGAGCGCGGCTCCCGCCCCGCCCGTCCCACCGGAGACGATCAGCCGAACGTCACCGGCTCGAACGCTGTCGAGGATGACCCCATCGTCGCGGCACCAACCCCTCAGAAGGAGCGAGGATGACCGCCATCCGCGTAGCCATCGCCGGTGTGGGCAACTGCGCCTCGTCGCTGGTCCAGGGCGTGCAGTTCTACGCCGACGCCGACCCGGCCACCAAGGTCCCGGGCCTGATGCACGTGCAGTTCGGGGACTACCACGTCCGCGACCTGGAGTTCGTCGCCGCGTTCGACGTCGACGCCAAGAAGGTCGGCTTCGACCTGTCCGAGGCGATCGTCGCGTCCGAGAACAACACCATCAAGATCGCCGACGTCCCGCCGCTCGGCGTGACCGTCCAGCGCGGCCCGACCCTCGACGGCGTGGGCAAGTACTACGCGCAGACCATCGAGGAGTCCGACGCGGAGCCCGTGGACGTCGTCCAGGCCCTCAAGGACGCCAAGGTCGACGTGCTCGTCTCCTACCTGCCGGTGGGCTCCGAGGACGCGGACAAGTTCTACGCGCAGGCCGCCATCGACGCGGGCGTCGCCTTCGTCAACGCCCTGCCCGTGTTCATCGCGTCCGACCCCGAGTGGGCCGCGAAGTTCGAGGCCGCCGGCGTCCCGATCGTCGGCGACGACATCAAGTCGCAGGTCGGCGCGACCATCACGCACCGCGTGCTCGCCCGCCTCTTCGAGGACCGCGGCGTCGTGCTGGACCGCACGTACCAGCTGAACGTCGGCGGCAACATGGACTTCAAGAACATGCTCGAGCGCGAGCGCCTGGAGTCCAAGAAGCTCTCCAAGACCCAGGCGGTCACCTCCAACCTCGAGGACGGCCCGCTGGCCGGCAAGAAGGAGGACCGCAACGTCCACATCGGCCCGTCGGACTACGTCGCGTGGCTCGACGACCGCAAGTGGGCGTACGTCCGCCTCGAGGGCCGCGCGTTCGGCGAGGTGCCCCTGAACCTCGAGTACAAGCTCGAGGTCTGGGACTCCCCCAACTCGGCCGGCATCATCATCGACGCCGTCCGCGCCGCGAAGATCGCGAAGGACCGCGGCATCGGCGGCCCGATCCTGTCGGCGTCGACCTACTTCATGAAGTCCCCGCCGGTCCAGCACGAGGACCAGCACGGCCGGGAGCTCGTGGAGAAGTTCATCCGCGGCGAGATCGAGCGCTGACGCGAAGCGGAGCGCTGACCAGCGCCTCCCGCTGAGCACGAGGCCCCGGTGACCACCAGGTCGCCGGGGCCTCGGCGCGTCCGGCGTGCCACCATGACCGCCATGACGACCAGCACCTCCGGCGCGGACGACCTCCGCGCGGCCGTCGCCGAGCAGACCGCCGGCACGCCCTACTCCGTGGTCCCGACGCCCGACGGCTTCGACCTGCGCATCGACCTCGCCGACGCCCGCTGGTACGGGCTCCTCGGCACCGCGGGCCGACGCAAGGTCGTCCAGCACCGGGTGCGCCTGGACGAGTCCGCGCGCCGGTACTCGATCACCGACGACCACTACGACGTGCACTGGACCGCCGCCGCCGACCCCGCCGCCGGCCAGGTACCCCGGCTGGTCGCGTCGGCCGAGGTCACGCGGTTCCAGGGGCGCGTGCGGGAGGTCTCGTTCGAGCGGACGCTCGGCGTCGACGCCCAGACGGCACGGCCCGCCGTCGTCGTGGACTACGTCTTCGACTCCGCGCAGGGCCACCGTCTGGTGCGCGAGCCCGCGCAGCGGCTCGGGTGGCGGGAGCGGATGGGCGACGCCCAGCGAATGGGGATGGTCGCCGGCATCGCCGGGGGTGGCGTCGCCGCACTCGTCGGCGTGACGATCGCCGTCGTCGCCGCGCTGCGACTCCTGTGACCGGCGGCCGGCGCGGTCGCCCGGAGCGGATGCCGGTCATGAGAGCCGCCCGCGGCGCCGCCCCCGCTCTGCTGCTCCTGCTGACAGGGTGCTCGGTGTCCGTCTCGATGGGCGGTGCGGGGTTCTCCTCCGCCGAGCTCGAGGACAAGGTGAACCAGATGCTCGAGCAGGAGGTCGGCCGACTGCCGGACGACGTCGAGTGCCCGGACGGTCTCGCCGCCGAGGTGGGCGAGTCGGTCCGCTGCACGCTGACCATCACAGAAGGTCACCTCGGTGCGACGGTGACGGTGAGGTCCGTGGACGGCGATGACGCCGTCCTCAGGATCGAGGTCGACGAGGACCTCCTGCCGGAGGGTGAGGAGGCGTGACCGCCCGCGACGACCTGCGCACCGCGGTGGCGGCACGCGCGTCAGGCACGCGGTGCGTCCTGGTGGGCACGCCCGACCCGCACGACGGCGGAGGCGCGCGCGCCAGGACGGCACCGATGCGCCGCGTGCTCGCAGCTGTGGTCCTCCTCGCGCTGCTGACCACGTCGGCCTGCTCGGCCTCCGTGTCGGTGGGCCGGCCCCAGGTCCCCACGGACCAGCTCGAGGTCAAGGTGTCCGCCGCGCTCGAGCAGGCCGTCGGACGGGCTCCCGAGTCGGTGGACTGCCCGGACCCGCTCCCCGCGGAGCAGGGCGCCGAGGTCCGGTGCACCCTCACCGACGGCGGCCAGTCGCTGGGCCTGACCGCGTCGGCGCGGGCCGTGGACGACGCCGACGTCGACATCTGGGTCGAGGTGGACGAGTCCTCCACCGCTCGTGACGCGGACGCCTGAGGTGGCGACGTGACCCCCGGTGACGAGCTCTTCGACGCCGTCGCGGAGCGCCTGGTCGGCAGCCCCTACGCGGCATGGCGCACACCGGACGGCTTCGTGGTGCGGCGCGACCTCGCCGCGGAGGACTGGCACGTGCGCAGCCGTCCGGGATCACGGGTCGCCAAGGTCGTCCAGAACCACGTGGTCCTGGACGAGGAGACCTGGGTCCTGACGATCACCGACGAGCACGTCGAGGTGACGTGGAGCGACCGGGACGGGTCGTCGGTACCGGTGTTCGGTACCGCCCTGCGGATCTTGCAGCGCAGGGGCCGCATCGCCGAGACGACGGTCGTGACGACGTGGACCGACGACGGTCCGCAGCAGCACCGGTACGACACCCGGGAGGTGCACCGTCACATCCGCGCCGCGGCCGAGGAGATCGGCTGGGTCGAGCAGCGGGGGTCTGCTGAGAGATCGGCACGGGCTGCCGCCGTCCTCGGCTTCGTCGTCGGAGGGCTGACCCTGCTCGGGCTCGGCCTCGGCTGGGCCGTCGGCGCGTTCCGCTGACCGACCGGCACCGCCAGGCTGGCTACGAGCTCGCGGACGTCCTCGAGCACGGATCCTTCGACGGCCGCCGTGAACGTGGACGCCCACACGATCACCGCGTCCCCCCCCTCGCACGAGTCCCCGCTCGTCTCCGGGGTCGGCGGTCGCGGCGCGTGCCACGATGTGCGCATGAGAACCCGCTTCGCCGGACCGGCGATCCTGCTCGCCCTGACGCTCTCCGCCTGCTCGGTCTCCGCCGGGGTGGGCACCGTGCGCGTCGCCGCCGACGACCTGGAGTCGAAGGTCACCGAGCAGCTCACCGAGATGGCCGGGCAGGCCCCGGACGCGCTGGACTGCCCGGAGGACCTGCCGGGCGAGGTGGACGCCTCGGTCCGCTGCACGCTGACCGCCGGCTCCGACCGGCTGGGGGTCACGGTGACGGTCACGGAGGTCGAGGGCACCGATGTCGCGTTCGCGATCCAGGTCGACGACGAGGTCCTCGCGGAGGGTGAGGAGGCGTGACCGCCCGCGACGACCTGCGCGCCGCGGTGGCGGCGCGCGCGGCGGGGACGCCGTACGTCCTGGTCGACACGCCCGAGGGGTTCGACCTGCGCATCGACCTGGCCGACGCGCAGTGGTACGGCCCTCTCGGGGCGGCCGGCCGGAAGAAGGTGGTCCAGCACCGCGTGGCGGTCGACGAGGAGCGGCGCCGCTACACGCTGGTCGACGACCTGTACGACGTGCGCTGGGAGGCCGGCGCCGGCCCGGCGGGCGCGTCCACCCCGCGCCTGGAGGCATCGGCTCAGGCGTCGCGGTTCCGGGGGCGCGTGCACGAGGTCTCGTTCGAGAAGACGATCGGCGGCTCGAGCCCGGTGGCCGCGGTCGCGCGGCCGACCTCCGTGGTGGACTTCGTGTTCAGCTCCGCCGAGGGGCAGCGCATGGTGCGCGAGCCGGCGAAGGCGCTGGGCTGGAAGGAGCGGGCGGGCTGGGAGGTCCGCGTCGCGACCGTCGCGGCGGTGGTCGGCGGTGCCGGTGCGCTCGCGACGATCGCCTGGGCGCTGTGGGCGTGGTCGACGGGCGCGATCGGCTGAGCACGGAGCGGGCTCAGCCCTCTTCGTCCGCCAGGGCGAGGCCGGCCACGAACTGCTGGAACGCGGGCAGCAGGCTGGGTGCCTGCCGCTCGGTCGCGGTGAACGCCGACTTGAAGACGACCTGACCCGCCTCGTCGAGCGGGCCCGCCGCCAGCACGACCTGCACCTGCGTGAGCGTGACCGGCGATCCGGCGACGTCGGCGGTGAACCGCACCTCCTGCCCGATGCCCGGCGCTCGCTCCCCACCGAGCGGTGCCCGGCGCGCGACGGTGACGTCGGGGTGGCGACGGGCGAGCAGCTGCACGGTCTGCTCCGCGATCTGCTCGAGCCCGGCGAGGTCCCGGACGCGCTGCAGGGCGACGGTGATGTTCGGTGTGAAGCCCTGGTCGGCGATCGCGTAGAGGGCGGCGAGGTCGACGCCCTGCACCGGCGCGGCGGACGCCGGACGGGGCTCCCACCCGGCGGGGAGGGTGAACGAGAAGCGGGGGTTGGCAGACATCGGTCTCCTCGGGGCTGGTCGTGTCGGGGGCGGGGGCACGCCCCTAGAACAGGGAGCCGATCCAGTCGGCGGCGTCCCCGACGGCGTCGGCGACACCCGCAGGGTCGACGGTCACCTCGAAGCCGACGCTCCCGCCGAGCCCGGCGGCCACTCCCGCCTTCGCTCCGATGGTCCAGGTGCCGTCCCGGCCCTGGGTGACGCCGACGTTCGCCTCGGCGCCCCATCCGGCCCAGAGCTCACCGGTGGCCTTGCCGCCGACACCGGCGACCTCGCCCTCGACGGAGCCCTCGGCCTTGCCACCGACGAACCCGGCGACGGTGGCGCCGACCCCCTCGGCGCCGATCTGCACACCGGCCTCGGCGTAGCCGCCGGCGAAGACCTCGGCTTCGGCGCCGACGTGCCCGTACTCGCCGCCCGCCGAGGCGCTGGCGGACCCGCGGATGAGCGCGGCCGAGCCGGAGGCCTCCGCCACGAGCGACCCGCCCTCGATGCCGAACGACGCCTCGCCCTCGAGCGAGCCGGCCTGGAACTCGGCGTCCGCCTTCGCGAACCAGGCGCCGTACCGGGCCTCGACCTCGGCGCTCGCCGTGTACCAGGCGATCGAGCCGTCGGCGCTGGCCAGGCCGATCTGCCACTCACCGGTCTCGGGGTCGACCTTGAACAGCGTGCTGCTGGCCTGGCCCTCGCTCGCGCCGATCTCGGTGCCCGCGTCGGTCCGCACGACCCACCGGTCGCTGACGACGATGCGTCCGAGCGCCTGGGCGGCGTCGTCACCCGCGTCCTGCACGGACTGCTGCGCGGAGGACAGGATCTCCTGCGCCTCAGCACGTCCTGCCGCCCCGGGGTCGACGAACGGCCCAGGGGCGGTCGGGCGGGTGCCGGTGCCGCCGGACGTCTGCCAGGTCCGGATCGCGGTGTTGTAGGTCGAGACCTGCCCGTTGTACGTCCGGGTCGCCTGCTCGGTGGCGGTCTGCGCCTGCTCCCAGGTCTCGATGGCCGTCGCGGCGTTGGACTGCGCCGTGGTGAGGACGTCGGCGTAGCCCCGCAGCTGGGTCACCGCCGAGGTCAGGGCATCGGCGGTCACGCGCCACGAGCGGGGCTGCATGTCCATCACGCCCCAGAAGGCGTCCGCCGAGTCTCCTGACCAGTCGTCGACCCGCACGGCGGCGAGGTCGTCGGCGGCGTCCTCGAGCGCGGTGGACTGCTGCTCGAGCAGCGTCGCGTCGGCGCGGACGGCTGCCGGGTCGCCCGGGACGAGAGCCCGCGGGTCGCTCGTGCTCCCGAGCGCGGCCATCAGGGCACCGCCGGGGTCTGCGGCGACGGCTGCGGCGACGGCGACGGGGCGGGCGAACCGCCGAGCGAGGTCATCGTGCCGGCGGCCGCGCTGTCCGCGGCGCGGTAGGACTCGGCCTGCCGGCCCAGCTCGTCGGCGAGGACGTCGACGGTGAGCACCAGCTGCTCCCGGGCCAGACCGTACTGGGTGTGGAAGGTCGCGGTCGCGGTCGCGAGCCCGGCGTGGCCGTAGTCGCCGCCACCGAGCGCGGGCGGGGCGTCGTCGTGCGCGTCCACGACGGTGCTGATCGAGGACGCCGCGGCGTCGAGCGCCGCCGGGTCGACGTCGAGCGCTGATCCGGACACGGTTCCCCCTCGGCTGTCTGTCGTGGACTGGCTGAGAGGTTACCGGGGCGCGCCCAGATGGTGCTGGTCAGACCACCCGGACGGGTGGTCCCGGTGCCCGTGGCGACGGCCGGTTCAGCCCCGCAGCCGCCGCACGAGGTCCGTGACGGCGGGCCGCAGGTCCGCGCTCTGCCCGGCGGACGCGGTCAGGGTCACCGTCCACCAACGACCCGCTCCCGCCACCTCGTCGTGGGTCGCGACCACGTCCTGCGTCTGCACCAGCGCGACCTCCTGGTCACCGAGGTCCGCCGTGAACGCGATCTCCTGGGACAGCGCGGGTCGGCCGGCGTCGTCCACCGCGAGATCCTGCCGGTGCAGGACGACGTCCCGGGCCCCGGCCTCCATGCGGCGCACCGCCTCCGTGGCGAGCGCGGGCAGGTCGACCGGACCGTCGGGCACCTGCACGGTGACGGTGACGTTGGCGGTGAACCCGGCGTCCGGGGTCTCGTACGCGCCGACCAGCACGACGCCGGGCGCACCCACCATCTCCGGCGGGATGGTGCGCCACCCGTCCGGCAGCGTCAGGGCGGGGTCCGGGGCGGCGGTGCTCATGGGTCTCCTCGGGTCGTGCGGTGACGGCCGAGTCTACGAAACGGGCCGGATAGCCTGGCCGCGTGCAGGTGGTCTCCGATCTCAAGCAGCTGTGGCCCCTGGCCGACTTCCGCCGGCTCCTGTCGGTGCGTCTGGTCAGCCAGTGCGCGGACGGGCTGTTCCAGGCGGGCCTGGCGACGCTGTTCTTCTTCTCTCCGGAGAACGCCACGACGGCGACGGGGGTGGCGGCGGCGTTCGCGGTGCTGCTGCTGCCGTTCACGGTGGTCGGCCCGTGGGCGGGCGTGCTGCTGGACCGGTGGCGGCGGCGGCAGGTGCTGCTGGTCGGGAACCTGGTCCGGATGGGGCTGACGCTGGTGGTGGCGCTGCTGATGGCCACGGTCGGCGTCGGCCCGGCGGTGTACGTGCTGGCGCTGGTGACGCTGTCGGTCAACCGGTTCCTGCTGTCGGCGCTCTCGGCGTCGCTGCCGCGGGTGGTCGCCGGGGACCTGCTGCTGACCGCGAACTCGATCACCCCGACCCTGGGGACGGTCTCGGCGGGCGTCGGTGCGGGCACGGGGCTGCTGCTGGGTCTGGTGCTGCCGGACGGCGGTGCGCGCGACGTGGCGTCGCTGCTGATCGCGGCGGCGCTGATGGCGTCGGCGTCGCTGGTGGCGACGCGGCTGGGCCGCGACCTGCTGGGCCCGGACGCGCGCGCGGAGCGCGCCGAGGTGCGGCGGGCCCTGGGGGTGCTGGCGCGCGGGCTGGTGGACGGGGCGCGCTACCTGGTGCGGCGCGGGACGCCGGGCCGGGCGCTCGGGGTGATGGCGGTGCACCGCTTCCTGTACGGGGCGGTGTTCATCGCGAGCATCCTCATCTCGCGGAACCTGCTGGCCGACCCGGCGGACGCCCGTGCGGGACTGGTCATGTTCACCACGGTGGCGGGGGTGACCGGCGTCGGGTTCGCGCTGGCGGTGGTGGTCACGCCGGTGGTGTCGCCGCTGATCGGCCCGCACCGGTGGATCGCGGTGTGCCTGCTGATGGCCGCGGCGACGCAGGCGCTGCTCGCCGTGACGGTGGCCTTGCCCGCTGTGCTCGCGGGGTCGCTGGTGCTGGGGCTGGCGGCGCAGGGCGCGAAGATCGCGGTGGACACGATCGTGCAGCGGGACACCGCCGACGCGTACCGGGGTCGGGCGTTCGCGCTGTACGACGTGCTCTACAACGCGGCGTTCGTGGGCGCGGCGGCGCTGGCGGCGGTGGCCCTGCCGGACACCGGCTGGTCGCCGCTGGTGTTCGCCGCCCTGGCGCTGGCCTACGTCGTGGCGGCGCTGGTGTACCGCACCCGCCCGACGGTCCCGGCGGAGGTCGCGGAGCCCGTCGCGCGGTAACCGGTGCGGCAGCCGGTCAGGAGGGCTGCTGCTGCTCCGCCCACCAGGCGAGCAGCGCCTCGCGGGCGGCGTCCTCCCCCAGGGGGCCGTGCTCCATGCGGAGCTCCAGCAGGTGCTGGTAGGCCTGCCCGACCTGCCGACCCGGGGTGATGCCCAGGATCGCCATGATCTGCGTCCCGTCGAGGTCGGGGCGGATCGCGTCGAGCTCCTCCTGCTCCTGCAGGCGGGCGATGCGCTCCTCCAGGTCGTCGTAGGCGGCAGACAGCCGGCGCGCCTTGCGCTGGTTGCGCGTGGTGCAGTCGGACCGGGTGAGCCGGTGCAGGCGCTCCAGCAGCGGGCCCGCGTCGGTGACGTAGCGGCGCACCGCGGAGTCGGTCCAGGCGCCCTCGCCGTACCCGTGGAACCGCAGGTGCAGCTCGGTCAGCCGGGCGACGGCCTGCACGGTGACCTTGTCGAAGTGCAGGGCGCGCAGGCGCTTGGCGGCGAGCTTGGCGCCGACGACCTCGTGGTGGTGGAAGCTCACGCCGCCCCCGGACTCGAACCGGCGGGTCGCGGGCTTGCCGATGTCGTGCAGCAGCGCGGCGAGGCGCAGCACGAGGTCGGGGCCGGGGACCGCGCCGTCCGGGCCGGTCTCCAGGTCGATCGCCTGGTCGAGGACGGTCAGCGAGTGCTCGTAGACGTCCTTGTGCCGGTGGTGCTCGTCGATCTCCAGGCGCAGCGCGGGCAGCTCGGGCAGGACGTGCGCGGCGAGGCCGGTGTCCACGAGCACCCGGAGCCCGGCGCGCGGCCGGGTCGACAGCAGCAGCTTCACGAGCTCGTCGCGCACCCGCTCGGCGGAGACGATCGCGAGCCGGTCGGCCATGTCGGTGGCGGCGGCGAAGGCCGCGTCGTCGACCCGGAACCCGAGCTGCGCGGCGAACCGCGCGGCGCGCATCATCCGCAGCGGGTCGTCGTCGAACGACTGCCGGGGGTCCACGGGGGTGCGCAGCACCCCGGCGGCGAGGTCCCGCAGCCCGTCGAACGGGTCCACGAACGTGAGCTCCGGCAGCCGGATGGCCATGGAGTTGACGGTGAAGTCCCGGCGGGAGAGGTCGCCCTCGAGGCTGTCGCCGAACACCACCTCGGGCTTGCGGGACGCCGGGTCGTACGCGTCCGTGCGATACGTGGTGACCTCGACGACGACGTCCTCGGAGGCGGGCCGGTCACCGGAGGCGCGGCGGGCGTGCCGGCGGGCGCCGATGGTGCCGAAGGCGCGGCCGATGTCCCAGTGCGCGTCGCCCCAGGCGGCGAGGATCCGCTCGGACTCGTCGGGGGTGGCCGAGGTGGTGAAGTCGAGGTCGGCCGACGCGCGGCCGAGGAACGCGTCCCGCACGGGCCCGCCGACCAGGGCGAGCTCGTGCCCGGCCTCGGCGAACCGCTCCCCCAGCTCCAGCACCGCCGGGGCGAGTCCCGCGATCACGCCGAGCGCGCGCCTCTGCAGCCCGAGCAGCGCCAGGTCGTCCACGGCGGGGGCGTCGGCGGCGGGGCGGGGGCTGCGGGGGGTCTGGTCGTCGGACGGCACGACGACCAAGCCTGCCAGATCCCGCCGCGGTCTCCCGCGCCGCGAGGCCCCTCCTGCACACGTCCTGCACGCGGTCGCTCCCGGGACGGGGACCGGGCCAGGGGCGGAGTCGTTACAGTGGCCTGCATGCCCGAGCCCGTGCGTGCCCTGCGACCGGACGGCGTCCCCGCGCCCCCGGGCGGTCACGCCCTGCGCATCGACCCGCGGTCGACGCGCCCGCGGCACCACCACCTCCCGGTCGTGGAGGAGACGTCCGCCGGCGGTCTCGTCGTGCGCCTGGACGCCGGCGTCCACGTCGCGGCGGTCATCGCGCGCCGCAACCGGGCCGGCCGGCTGGAGTGGTGCCTGCCGAAGGGCCACCTGGAGGGCGAGGAGACGCCGGAGCAGGCCGCCGTGCGGGAGATCGCCGAGGAGACCGGCATCGTCGGGCGCATCGTCCGGCAGCTCGGGGTCATCGACTACTGGTTCACGGGCGACGACCGCCGGGTGCACAAGATGGTGCACCACTACCTGCTCGGGGCCGTCGGCGGAGAGCTGACCGTCGAGGACGACCCGGACGGCGAGGCGGAGGACGTGGCGTGGGTGCCCGTCCTCGACCTGCCGGCCCGCCTGGCGTACCCGAACGAACGACGACTCGCCGAGGCCGCGCACGTGGTCCTGGTCGGCGGGGCATGAGGCTGCGCGGCACGGTGAGGCGCGCGGGAGCGGTCGCGGCGACGGTGGTCGTCGCCGGCGTGCTCGCGCTGGTCGGCCAGCCCGCCGCCGGGGCGACCCCCGCGGCGGTCCCGGCCGCGCCGTCCACCGACTCCCTGCCGGTGACCGCGTCGGTGACGCAGGTCAGCCCGCAGGTGCTGGAGCCCGGGCAGGACCTGACGGTCACCGCCACGCTCCGCAACGACGGCACCCGCGCGATCGAGCAGCCCCGCGCGTCGGTCCGCATCTACCGGTACCGGATGTCCTCGCGCGACGAGGTCGCCGCCTGGGCGACCGCGGGCACGACGAGCCCGATCGGCGACGTCGCCGCGACCACCGTCCTGGACACGCCGCTGGAGCCCGGCGCGAGCACCACGGTGACCGTGACGGTCCCGGCCGACGACATCGGCCTGCTCCGGACGGACGAGGCGTGGGGCCCCCGCGGCATCACCCTGGACGTCGGCGACGGCCGGCAGCGCGTCGGCGTCGACCGGACCTTCCTGCTGTGGGCGTCCGCCGACGAGGTCCCGACCGCCCAGGTGGGCGTCGTCGCCCCGGTCGTCGGTCCCGCGACCGTGCCCGTCGCGGACGAGGAGGCCGAGCCGGAGGAGTCGCCCGCGCCGACGCCCGCGCCGACGTCGTCGGCGGCGCCGACGCCCGAGGGGGACGTCTCGGGCGAGGCGGCTCCCGACGGGGAGGCCGCGGGCGACGAGGTCATGCCGTCTGCCGGGACGTCCGACGGCGGGGAGTCCGAGGTCGACGCGGCGCTCACGGCCCTGACCGCGTCGGGCGGGCGACTGGGACGCCTGCTGCAGGCGACCGGTGACCTGCCGTTCGTGTCCTGGGCGGTCGACCCGGCCGTCGTGGACCAGGCGGCGGCGGGCTCGCGCGCCGCGCAGACCTGGCTGTCCTCGTTCACCGACGCCGCCGACGGGCGCGAGGTGCTGCGCCTGCCGTGGGCGGACGCGGACGTCGCCGCGATCGCGCACGCGGGTGAGGCCGACCCCGACGCCGACCTGCTCGACCTGGCGCTCGGCGTCACCAGCGCCCAGCAGAGCAGCGCGCTGTGGTCGGGGGCCCTGCCCGTGCTGTGGGCCGCCGACGACACCACGGACCAGGTCACCGCCGCGCGGGCCGCGACGTCCGCGCCCGGGGTGCCGCTGGTCCTCGCACCCGGGTCGGTGCCCGCCGACGGCTCCGACGCCCCCTCCTCCCCCACGACGCTGAGCACCTCGGGCGGTTCCGTCACCGCGATCGTGCCGGACGAGACGCTCAGCGACCTGCTCGCCGACCCCGCTGGCGCGCAGCCGGGGGTCACCGCCGCGACCGCCGCGCAGCGGGTGCTGGCCGAGACGGCCGTCCTCGCCCGGTCCGACGACGCCGCGAGCACCTACCTCGTCGCCACGACCCCGCGCGACTGGTCGCCGAGCACGAGCATCGCCACCGCGCAGCTCCGCGCCCTGGACGCCGCCCCGTGGGTGGACACCCGGGACGTCGCCGAGGTCGTCGCCGCGCAGACCGCCGGGCAGGCGTCGGGTGACGGTGCCACGCGCTCCGCGCTGCCCGACGCCGAGCGCGACGAGCCCGAGCTCACCCCGGCGTGGGTGAACGCGCTGTCCGCGTCCTGGCGCGCGGCGCGGGAGTTCGCCGCCGTCGTGGACGACCCGGACGCGCTGCTCGCCGGCCTCGACGCCGACCTCGTCACCCCGCTGTCCGTCGCCTGGCGCTCCGACCCGGACGGCCGCGCCGCGGCCGTGGACCAGGCCCTCGCCCTCGCGCAGGGCCGGCAGGGCGGCCTGTCCGTGCTGCTCAACGAGCAGTTCACGGTGATCTCCTCGTCCGCGCAGATCACCGTCGTCGTCCGCAACGAGCTCGACCAGGACGCCCACGTGCGGGTCGAGCTGCGCCCCCGCAAGGGCTGCCTCGACACCGCCCGCTCGGAGCTGCAGTCGGCGCGCGCGGGCGCGGACACGCCCGTGCAGATCACCGTCGAGGCCAACGCGAACTGCGACGTGCAGGTCGACGTCTCCCTCGTCTCCGAGTCCGGCCGGGACGTCGCCGGGACCGTCACGTTCGCGGCGCGCGTCGCGCCGACCATCGAGAGCGTCGGGTCCGTCGTCGTCGGCGTGCTGCTCGCGCTCGCCCTGGCCTTCGGCATCTGGCGGACCGTGCGTCGCGGCCAGACCAACCGGCGCGGTGCCAAGGTCGTGCCGGACGCCGACCCCGACGCGGACCCGGACCTTCCCGACGCGGACGATGCCGCGCGGCACGACGGCAGCGGGCGTCCGGACGACGCCGCACCCCCCGGACGACAGGACCCCTGATGACGCACCCCGCCACCCCCGCGGACGACGCCGACCCGGACGGCACCGCGGCGGGCAGCACGGCGGGCGGTGGCACGGACCCCGCCGTCGCGCCCGTGCCCCCCACCCGGTCGCCCGGGCTGGGCAGGTCGTCGCTCGTGATGGCGTCCGGCACCGCCGCGTCCCGGGTGATGGGGCTGCTCAACACCACGCTGCTGGGTTGGGCGATCGGCCTCACCGGCAACTTCGCGAACGCCTTCTCGGTCGCGAACAAGCTGCCCAACACGCTGTACCTGCTGATCGCGGGCGGCGTCCTCAACGCCGTGCTGGTGCCCCAGGTGGTCCGCGCGTACCGCCGGGCCGACGGCCAGCAGTACGTCGACCGGCTGCTGACGCTCGGCATCGCGCTGCTCGGCGCGCTGACCGTGGTGCTCACCATCGCCGCACCGCTGCTCGTGCTGTTCTACTCCGACTTCCCGGACCCCCGGGTGACGGCGCTCGCGACCGCGCTGGCGTTCTGGTGCGTGCCGCAGATCTTCTTCTACGGCCTGTACTCGCTGCTCGGCCAGGTGCTGAACGCGCGGGGCTCGTTCGGGCCGTACATGTGGGCGCCGGTCGTCAACAACGTCGTGTTCATCGCCGGGCTGCTGCTGCTCGTGCACGTCCACGGCCAGGTCGACGAGTTCTCCCCCGTCGACGCCTGGACCGCGGGCCAGACGGCCCTGCTCGGCGGAGCGGCCACCCTCGGCATCGCCGTCCAGGCGCTCGTCCTGCTCGTGCCGCTGTACCGCAGCGGCTTCCGGTACCGACCGCGGTGGGGGCTGCGGGGGTCCGGGCTCGGGTCCGCGGGCCGCGTCGCCGGGTGGACGTTCGTCGGGCTCGTGATCGGGCAGGTCGGGGTGTGGCGGATCAGCGTCGTCGCGAGCTCCGTGAGCGAGGCGGGCGTCGCGGGCAACGGCGTCTACGACCGGGCGTTCCTCATCTTCATGCTGCCGCACTCGCTCGTCACGGTCTCGCTCGCGACGGCCCTGTTCACCCGGCTGTCCGGCCGCGCCGCGGGCGGCGACACCGTCGGGGTGCGCCGGGACCTGTCGCTCGGCGTCCGCACCGTCGGGGTGTTCACCGCCCTCGCGACCGTCGGCATCGCCGTGCTCGCGTTCCCGCTCAGCCGCGTCATGTTCCCCTCGCAGACCGACGGGCAGATCCACGCGCTCGCGACCGCGATCGTCCCGCTCGTGCTCGGGCTCGTGCCGTTCGGCATCTGGTCGCTCTGCCAGCGGATCTACTACGCGTACGAGGACGCCCGGTCGATGGTGCCGATCCAGGTGGTGATGGCGGTCGTCGTGGTCGGCGGCACCGAGCTCGGCCGGATCACCCTGGACCAGCAGTACTGGGTCGCCGCGGCGTGCGCGTCCATGGCGCTGTCCTACCTCGTCGGCGCCGTCATCGCGCTGGTCGCGGTCCGGCGTCGACTCGACGGCGTCGACGGCGGACGCGTCCTGCGGCTGCACCTCAAGGCCGGGCTCGGCGCGGTCCTCGCCGCGGGCGCGGGTCTCGGCCTGCTCGCCGTCCTCGGGCCCGTGCAGGACTTCCGCGACGGGCTCGTGGCGTGCGTGCTCGGCGCCGTCGTCATGTCGGGCGTCTACGTCGGCGTGCTGGCCCTGCTGCGCACCCCCGAGCTGCACGGCCTCGTCGACCCCGTGCTACGCCGCGTGCGCCGCCGGTGACCCCCTCGGCCACCCCCGGCGGGCACGTGCCCGTCTAGCATGACCAGGAGCCCGCGGCCCACCCGGCCCCGGGCGCGACGCACGACCGAGGGCCCGCACGGGCCCCGCCGACCGGACGGAGGACCACGTGGCGCAGGCCCGCCCCGGCGACCCCGCACCCCAGGACCCGACCGCCGCGCGCCCCGTCCTGGGCCGTCCCGGCAGCACCGTCGCCGGTCGCTACCGCCTGGACGGGACGCGGCCCAGCGACCTGCCCGGCGCCGAGCGGTGGTCCGCCACCGACCAGATCCTCGCCCGGCCCGTCACCGTCACCCTCGTCACGGGCGAGCGCTCGTCCGCCGTGCTCGACGCCGCCCGGCGAGCCGCCCTCGTGGTCGACCCCCGCCTCAGCCGCATCCTCGACGTCGGCAGCGCCGACGGCACCGGCTACGTCGTCACCACCGCCGTGGAGGGCCGGTCGCTCGCCGCGCTCGCCGCCGGCAGCCCGCTCGCCCCCGACCAGGCCCGTGCCGTGGTCGGGGAGGTCGCCGCCGCCCTCGAGATCGCCCGCCGGCGCGGGGTGCACCACCTCGCCCTGCGGCCCGAGGTCGTCGTCGTCGACCCCACCGGGCGCGTCGTCCTCGAGGGGCTCGCCGTGGACGGCGAGCTCATCGGGGCCGCCAGCGGTGGCGCCCACGCCATGAGCCGCGCCGACGCCGTCGGGCTGGTCCGCGTCCTGTACGCCGCGCTCACCAGCCGCTGGCCCGCCGCCACCGCGGACGCCACCGCCGCGGTCCGCACCTTCGAGGAGTGGTCCGCCGAGCGCACCGGCAACCCCGCCGCCGGGGCCGCACCCCTGGCCGCCGGACTCCCCGACGCCCCGGTGAGCGACGGCGCGCCCCTGCCGCCGGCCGACCTCGTGACGTCCGTCCCCGCCGACCTCGACACGCTCTGCGCCGTCACCCTCGGCCCGCACGACGACGGACCGCACAGCCCCGGAGAGCTCGTCCGCGAGCTCGAGCCCTGGCGCGCCGTCCGCGCCGACGAGATCTACCGCGCCGCCGACGCGGGCCGGTGGCACGCGCTGCCCGGCACCGCCGGCGCGGGGGCCGCGGCCGCCACCACGGCGGCAG
>NZ_RFFI01000006.1 GCF_003696205.1 Cellulomonas triticagri | reverse complement strand
TCCCGCCCCGCCGGGCGCCCGGGCGCACCGCGTCGGCGTCGCCGCTGGTCGGGCGTCGTCACCGCCCTGGTCGTCGCCGTCGCGGTGGCCGTCCCGAGCGGCATCGCCTGGCGCGAGTCGCAGCGGGCCGCCGAGGCGCAGGCCCGCGCCGACCGCCTGACCACGGCGCTCGCGCAGCCCGGCGCCCAGGTGGTGTCCGCGGACGTGACGTCCGGCGGCAGCGCCGTGGCCGTCATCTCCGCCGACTCCGCGCTCGTCACCGCGAGCGGGGTCACGAACCCGCAGGACGGGCAGGTCTACCAGCTGTGGGTCATGCGCGACGGCGTGCCGCTGCCCGACGCCACGCAGCCGACCTCCGACGGCACCCTCGAGATCAGCACGGCGGCGTACCGCACGGGCGACGCGCTCGCCCTGACGGTCGAGCCGGAGGGCGGCTCCGAGGCCCCGACGTCCGAGCCGGTCGTCGTCCTCGCCCCGGCCTGACGCCCGGCCCACCCCGCGCCGTGCCTCAGGGCGCGGGGTGCGCCGTGCCGCGCGGGATGACCAGCGGGGTACCCGACAGCGGGTCCGGGATCACCAGGCACGGGAGGCCGAACACGTCCTCGACCAGGTCCGCCGTGACCACCTCCCCCGGGTCCCCCTGGGCGACGACCTCACCGCCCTTCATCACCACGAGGTGCGTCGCGTAGCGCGCGGCGTGGTTGAGGTCGTGCAGCACCGCGACCAGGGTCGCGCCGTCGCGGTGCAGCCCGGCGAACAGGTCGAGCAGCTCGATCTGGTGGGCGATGTCGAGGAACGTCGTCGGCTCGTCCAGCAGGAGGATGCCGGTCTGCTGGGCCAGCGCCATCGCGACCCAGACCCGCTGCCGCTGCCCGCCGGACAGCTCGTCCACGGGCACCTCGGCGAGGTCCGCGACGTGGGTCGCCGCCATCGCCGCCGCGACCGCCTCGCGGTCGGCCTCGGTCTGCTGCCGGAACAGGTTCTGGTGCGGGTACCGCCCGCGCGCGACGAGGTCGCCGACCGTGATGCCCTCGGGCGCCAGCGCGGACTGCGGCAGCAGGCCGACCCGGCGGGCGACCTCCTTGGTCGCGATCCGGTGGATCGACTCCCCGTCGAGGACGACGTCGCCCGCGCTCGGGCGCAGCAGCCGCGCGAGCGACCGCAGCAGGGTCGACTTGCCGCACGCGTTCGGCCCGACGACGACCGTGAACGAGTCGTCGGGGATCGTCACGCTCAGGCCGGTCGACACCGTCTTCCGGTCGTAGCCGAGCGTCACGGCGTCGGCCCGCAGCCGTCCCGTCCCTGGGTTCACCATCGCCGTCGCGCCTCCTGCACGATCAGGGCCAGCAGGTACGCCCCGCCGAGCACCACGGTCACCACGCCGACGGGCACCGCCGTCGGCAGCACGTGCTGCGCGATCATGTCCGCGCCGAGCAGCACCAGGCCGCCGGTGAGCGCGGACGCCACCAGCGGCAGGCCCGGCGACCCCGCGAGGCGCCGAGCGATCTGCGGCGCGGACAGCGCGACGAACGCGATGGGCCCGGCGGTCGCCGTGACGGTCGCGATCAGCGCAACACCCAGCACGACGACCACGAGCCGCGACCGCTCGACGCGCAGGCCGTGCGCCCCGGCGGCGTCGTCGCCGAGCTCGAGCTGGCGCAGCGGCCCGCTCGCGGCGCAGACCAGCGGGGTCAGCACGGCCAGCACCACGAACGCCGGGACGGCCTGCGACCAGCCCGTCAGCGCGATGGATCCCGCGCCCCAGATGGACGCCGCCATCGCGACCTCGGTCTCGGCGCGCAGCAGCAGCCACACGTTGACGCCGTGCAGCATCCCGGTGACGCCGATGCCGACGACGATGAGCCGGAACCCTTGGACCCCGTCGCGGTACGCCAGCAGGTAGACGACGAAGGCGGTGGCGAGCCCGGCGAGCAGCGCCCCGGCCGACACCCCGAGCACGCCCGTGCCGAGCACCGTCGTCACGACGAGCACGCCGGTGTACGCGCCGGTGGAGAACCCGATGACGTCCGGGGAGCCGAGCGGGTTGCGGGTCAGCGACTGGAACAGCGCCCCGGAGACGCCGAGCGCGGCCCCGAAGACCAGCGCGACGACCACGCGGGGCAGCCGCCAGCCGGTGACGACGGTGGTCGCGAACCCCTGGTCGCTGACGAGCGCCCGCACGACCTCCGGGACGCTCAGCGGGTAGTCGCCGAGCCCGAGGGCCAGCAGCGCGAGCAGCAGGGCGGCGACGGCCAGCGCGGCGGTGGTCAGCGGGCCGCGGCGGACCCGCACGCCGGCGCGGGCGGGCGCGGGGGCGTGGGCGGGCGCAGGGGCAGTCACAGCCCGCTCGCCTTCCGTCGGCGCACCAGCGCGATGAGCACCGGCGCACCGACGAACGCGGTCACGACCCCGACCGGCAGCTCCCCCGGCCAGAGCAGCACGCGAGCGGCGACGTCGGCCAGCAGCACCAGGACGGGCCCGGCGAGCGCGGACGCCCCGAGGATCCACCGCTGGTCCGGGCCGACCAGCCACCGCACGATGTGCGGCACCATCAGGCCGACCAGCGTGATCGGTCCGGCCATGGCCGTGGCGCCGCCCGCGAGCAGCGTGATCGCGACGACCGCGAGCACCCGCGTCCGGGCCACCGACGCACCGAGCGCCGTCGCGAGGTCCTCGCCGAGCCCGAGGGTGTTGAGGGAGCCCGCCACCAGCCCGGCGAGCAGCAGCCCCACGAGCACGAACGGCAGCACGGGCAGGATCACCGACCAGCCGCGGGACTGCAGCGACCCGGACTCCCAGGTCAGCAGGACCGCGAACCGCTCCTGGTCGGCGAGCCGCAACGCGCCCACGACGCCGGTCAGCACCGCCGACAGCGCGACGCCCGCGAGCGTGAGCTGCACCGGCCCGGCGTTGGACCGGCCCGCCGAGCCCACCAGGTACACCGCGAGCGTCGCCAGCAGCGCCCCCGCGAACGCGAACCACACGTACCCGGACGGCCGGGTGACGCCGAGCAGCACGACCCCCATCGCGACGGCGAACGCCGCACCGCTGGTCACGCCGAGGATGCCCGGGTCCGCGAGCGGGTTGCGGGTCAGCGCCTGCATCAGCCCGCCCGCGACCGCGAGTCCCGCGCCCACCAGCACGGCGATCACGGTGCGCGGCAGCCGCAGCCCGACCACGGCCGCGCGGTCCGCGGCGGGCACCGCCTGGTTGGTCAGCGCGCCCCACACCGTCGGCAGGTCCACCGGCCGCGACCCGACCGCGAGGCTGAGCGCGAGCGCGGCCACCAGCAGCCCCACGAGCAGCAGCAGCGCGCCGGCGCGTCGGGTCGCTGCGGACGTCCGCACGCGCACCGGAGCACCGACGGCGGTCACCCGGGGTACCTGCGCGTCATGAGGCTAGGCTAACCTTCCGAACGATCCGCCCTGTCGCCGCGCCGTCGCGCGCACGGGCCCCTCCACGAAAGGTCTTCGATGAAGTCCATGCGTGTCGCCGCCGGCCTCGCCGCGGTCGCCGTCCTGACGCTCAGCGCCTGCTCCAGCACCGACGACTCCGGCGCCGGCTCGGGCGAGACTACCCCCGCGGGCGGCTCCGGCACGTCCGCCGAGGGCACCTTCCCGGCCACGGTCGAGACCAAGTTCGGCGAGGTCACCGTCGAGTCCCGCCCCGAGCGCGTCGTCGCCCTGGGCTGGGGCGACGCCGAGACCGCCCTGTCGCTCGGCTACCAGCCCGTCGGCGCGTCCGACTGGCTGGCGTTCGGCGGCGACGGCGTCGGCCCGTGGGCCGAGGGCCAGTACGACGAGTCCCCGGAGATCATCGAGACGCTGGAGCCGTCCTACGAGGCCATCGCGGCCCTGGAGCCGGACCTGATCCTCGACGTGAAGTCCTCCGGCGACCAGGACCGCTACGACCGCCTGTCCGAGATCGCCCCGACCGTGGGCGTCCCCGAGGGCGGCGACTCCTACCTCACCACCGGGCAGCAGCAGCTCGAGCTCATCTCCACCGCTCTCGGCGTCCCGGAGAAGGGCGAGGAGCTCGAGGCGCAGCTCGAGGACACCTTCGCGGCCGCCCGCGACGCGCACCCCGACTGGGACGGCAAGACCATCGCCGCGGCGACCCGCACCTCCGAGGGCTGGGGCGCGTACATCGAGGGCGGCGACCGCGTCGACTTCCTCCAGAACCTCGGCTTCGTGCAGTCCCCGACGATCGCCGACCTGCCGGTCTCCGCGTCCGGCTTCAGCGTCGACATCTCCTCCGAGCAGCTCGACCTGCTCGACGCCGACCTGATCGTCGCGTTCCCGATCTACATCGACACCGCCGAGATCACCGACGACCCGCAGTGGCAGGCCATCCCCGCCGTCGCCGACGGCCGCGCCGTGGTCATCGACGGCGACCTGTCGTCCGCCTACTCGCTCGGCACCATCGGCGCCCAGCAGTACGCGCTCGACAACCTGGTCCCGCTCATCGAGGACGCGCTCGGCTCCTGAGCCGCAGCACCGCACGCCCGCGGGGGCGTCGCCCGGCCCTCACCGGCCGAGCGGCGCCCCCGTCAGGCGTTCCAGGGCCTCGCGGTAGCGGTCCTGGGTGCGGGCCACGACGTCGGCGGGCAGCGCCGGGGGCGCCACGTCGCCCGCACGGTCCCAGCCCGACGCGGGCGAGGTGAGCCAGTCCCGCACGAACTGCTTGTCGAAGCTCGGCTGCGCGCGCCCGGGCTCCCAGCCGTCCGCGGGCCAGAACCGCGACGAGTCCGGCGTCAGCACCTCGTCGCCGAGGGTCACCTCGCCGGTGGTCGGGTCGATCCCGAACTCGAGCTTGGTGTCCGCGAGGATCACGCCCCGGTCCCGCGCGACCGCCTCCGCCCGGGCGTACACCGCCAGCGTGAGGTCCCGCAGCTGCTCGGCGCGCTCGCGCCCCAGCAGCGCGACGACGTGCTCCAGCGGCACGTTCTCGTCGTGCTCGCCCAGCTCGGCCTTGGTCGCGGGCGTGAAGATCGGCTCCGGCAGCCGGGACCCGTCGACCAGGCCGTCCGGCAGCGCGATCCCGGTGACCGAGCCGGACTCCCGGTACTCGGCCAGGCCCGACCCGGTCAGGTACCCGCGCGCCACGCACTCCACCGGGAACATCTCGAGCCGGCGGCACACCATCGCCCGCCCCAGCACCGCCTCGGGCACCTCCGGGGCGTCGGCGCTGACGACGTGGTTCGGCACCAGGTCGGCGAGCTGGTCGAACCACCACAGGCTCAGGCGGGTCAGCACCGCGCCCTTGCCGGGGATGCCCGGCTCGAGGACGTGGTCGTAGGCGCTCACCCGGTCGCTCGCGACGACGAGGACGACGTCGCCGTGGGCCTCGGCGACCGCGGCACCGGCCTCCTGCGTGGTGTCCGGGACGTAGAGGTCACGGACCTTGCCGGAGTAGGTGTGCGTCCAGCCGGGCAGCGCGGGTGCGGTCATGCGCCCATCCTGCCGCAGGTCGGGCCGCCCGCGGTGGACGGCCCCGGGGCCGGACCGGGACGCCGTGGCATGCTCGCGGGCATGGAGCTCCCCGTCGCCTGGTCCGTGGTCCTGCTCGTCGCCGGTGCGTGGAGCCTGCTCGTCTGGCCGCAGTTCGGCCGCCGCATCGTCAAGGACCCGCGCTCCCGCGACGCGCAGGGTCGCCCGACGCGGTTCCTCACCGTGCACGTGGTGCTGATCTCGGTGTCGATGCTCCTGGGCGCAGCGACGGCGCTGGTGGGCGTGCTGGCCCTGGTCTGAGGCTCGTCAGCCGCGCGCGGCCGCCTCGGCGATGTCGCCGCGGTGGTGCGCGTCGGCGAGGTCGATCCGGGCCACGCCCGCGTAGGCCGCGTCCCGGGCCGCCCCGAGGTCCCCGCCGGTGCCGACCACGGACAGCACCCGTCCGCCCGCGGACAGCACGGCCCCGTCGGCCCCGGCGGCGGTGCCCGCGTGCAGCACGTGCACGTCCGGCAGCGCGTCGGCGTCCGCGAGCCCGCCGATCACGTCGCCGGTGCGCGGCGCCTCCGGGTACCCGGCCGACGCGACGACGACCGTGACGGCCGCGTCGTCCCGCCAGCGCAGCGACGGCAGGTCCGCCAGCGTCCCGGTCGCGGCGGCGAGCAGGACGGCCGCGAGCGGCGTCTCCAGCCGCGCCAGCACGACCTGGGTCTCCGGGTCGCCGAACCGCGCGTTGAACTCCACGACGCGCGTGCCGCGGCTGGTCAGCGCGAGGCCGCAGTAGAGCACCCCGACGAAGGGCGTGCCGCGCCGGGCCATCTCGTCCACGGTCGGCTGCGCGACCTGCGCGACGACCTCGTCCACCAGCCCGGCGGGCGCCCACGGCAGCGGGCTGTACGCGCCCATGCCGCCGGTGTTCGGGCCGGTGTCGCCGTCGCCCACGCGCTTGAAGTCCTGCGCGGGCACCAGCGGCACCACGTGCGTGCCGTCGGACAGCACGAACAGCGACACCTCGGGCCCGTCGAGGTAGTCCTCGACCACCACGCGACCGCCCGGCTTGTCCAGGCACGCGAGGGCGTGCGCGAGCGCCGCGTCCCGGTCCTCGGTGACGACGACGCCCTTGCCCGCGGCGAGGCCGTCGTCCTTGACGACGTAGGGCGCGCCGAAGGTGTCCAGCGCCGGACCAGCCTCGGTCGCGTCGGTGACGACGACCGGGTCGGCGGTGGGCACGCCCGCGGCGGCCATGACCTCCTTGGCGAACGCCTTCGAGCCCTCCAGCCGCGCGGCGGCGGCGCTGGGCCCGAACACCGGGATCCCGGCGGCCACGACGGCGTCCCCGACGCCCGCGACCAGGGGCGCCTCCGGGCCGACCACGACGAGGTCGGCGCTCAGCGACGTCGCGAGCGCGGCGACCGCGGCCCCGTCCAGCGGGTCCACCGCGTGCAGGGTCGCGAGCGCGCCGATGCCCGGGTTGCCGGGCGCGGCGTGCAGCCCGGTGACCGCGGGGTCGCGGGACAGGGCGAGGACCAGGGCGTGCTCACGGGCGCCGGTGCCGACGACGAGGATCTTCACGCCGCCGACCCTACCGACTCCCCCGCGCGCCGCCCGCGCCCGTCTCAGCCCAGCAGGTCGTGGATGGTCACGGTGGCCTCGCGGCCCGGTCCCACGCCGACGGCCGAGATCCGGCAGCCCGAGATCTCCTCCAGGTGCGCGAGGTACCGCTGCGCGTTCACCGGCAGGTCGGCGAGCTCGCGGGCGCCCGAGATGTCCTCGGTCCAGCCGTCCAGGTACTCGTACACCGGCTTCGCGTGGTGGTAGTCGCTCTGGTCGTCCGGCATCTCGTCGAACCGGCGGCCGTCCACGTCGTACGCCACCGCCACGGGGATCTTGTCCCGGCCGGTCAGCACGTCGAGCTTGGTGACGACGAGGTCCGTCAGCCCGTTGATGCGCGACGAGTACCGCGCCACGACCGCGTCGTACCAGCCGGTGCGGCGCGGCCGCCCGGTGGTCGTGCCGAACTCGCCGCCGGTCTGGCGCAGCCACTCGCCGTCCTCGTCGAACAGCTCCGTCGGGTACGGGCCCTCGCCGACGCGGGTGGTATACGCCTTGGCGACGCCGACGACGCGGTCGATGCGGGTCGGGCCGATGCCGGAGCCGGTGCACACGCCGCCTGCGGTCGCGGAGGACGACGTCACGAACGGGTAGGTGCCGTGGTCGACGTCGAGCATCGTCGCCTGCCCGGCCTCGAACACCAGGGTCTTCCCGGCGTCCAGCGCCTGGTTCAGCACCAGCGGGGTGTTCGCGACGTACGGGCGCAGGCGCTCGGCGTAGGACAGCAGGTCCTCGACCGTCTCCTCGACCGTGATCGCGCGGCGGTTGTAGACCTTCACCAGCAGGTGGTTCTTCTGGTCGAGGGCGCCCTCGACCTTCTGCCGCAGGATGTTCTCGTCGAACAGGTCCTGGATGCGGATGCCCACCCGGTTGATCTTGTCGGCGTACGCGGGGCCGATGCCGCGGCCGGTCGTGCCGATCTTCCGCTTGCCGAGGAACCGCTCGGTGATCTTGTCGACCGTGCGGTGGTAGGGCGCGATGACGTGCGCGGCGGACGACACCAGCAGGCGCTCGGCCGAGACCCCGCGCGCCTCCAGCGCGTCGATCTCCTCGAACAGCACCTCGATGTCGATGACGACGCCGTTGCCGATCACCGGGACCACGCCGGGCGACAGGATGCCGGAGGGCAGCAGGTGCAGGGCGTACTTCTCGCCGTCGATGACGACGGTGTGCCCGGCGTTGTTGCCGCCGTTGAACTTCACGACGTAGTCGATCCGCGAGCCGAGCTGGTCGGTCGCCTTGCCCTTGCCCTCGTCGCCCCACTGGGTCCCGAGCACCACGACGGCAGGCATCTGATCACCACTCCCTGGCCCACCCGGCGACGGCCCGTCCGCGGTGGCTCGGGCACGGGGCCCGGTCGCGGGAGGTCGGGGCACCGGGCGGCAGGCGACCCCGGTACCTCCGGGAGTTTACGCCAGGCACCTGCCGCGCGTCCGGGCGCCACCCCCGTGGGTAGGGGGTGACGTCCCGGCTCAGACGCTCAGCGGAGCTCGGCGACCTCGGCGGCCGACGTGCCCGAGTCCAGCAGGAACTGGGTGCAGCGCTCGGCCTCGTCGTCCTCGCCGATGGCCTCGGCGGCCTCGGCCAGGGCCAGCAGCGCGCGCAGGAACCCCTGGTTGGGCTCGTGGGCGGCGGGGACCGGGCCGCGGCCGCGCCACCCCGCGCGCCGCAGCGCGTCCAGCCCGCGGTGGTAGCCGGTGCGGGCGTACGCGTAGGCCGCCACGGGGTCGCCGACGTCGCGCAGCGCCGCCTCCGCCAGCAGCGCCCACGCCAGGCTCGACGCGGGGACCTCGCGCGCGGCGTCGCGGGGCTCGCTCCCCCCGGACAGCAGCGCGCGCGCGTCGGCGTCGGCGCCCGGGGGCAGCAGGGTGGGCTCGGGCTCGAGCAGGTTCGGACCGGTCATCCGCCCAGTGTCGCAGCCGGGCTCCGCGTGCGTCCCGCCGGGCCGGTGGTTACAGTCGTCCAGCCCCTGCAGGTCCTCCTCGGAGATGCCCATGATCGAGATCGCCACCTCGGCCGCGACGACGACGCTCGTCATCGGCGGGGATCTCGACCTCGCGGAGCGGGACCAGTTCCCCGAGATCGCCGCGCGCGTGGTCGGGCTGCGGCGCCAGCTGCTGGTCATCGACATGTGCGACGTGACCTTCATGGACTCCACCGGCGCGGCGTTCCTCATCTCGCTCGCCGACGCCAGCCGCAAGCGCGGCGGGGCGACCGTCCTGCGCGGCGCGGACCCGCGGGACCTGTTCGTGCTCGAGATCTGCGGCGCTCTGGAGCTGTTCCGCATCGACACGGACCACCGCTGCGCGGGCGAGGCGGACGACGCCGCGACGGCGGCCGGTCAGGACGCGACGACGCGCGCCTGACGCCACGCACCCGCTAGGGAGCGACTACTCCATTGCCACCTAACTGAGTGCCGTTCAGCACTCAATACGGCGGCAGATCGCCCCTCGATTGCCGCCGTAATCTGCGCAATCGCCACTCAACACCCCTACGTAGTTCTGCGTAGGCCGTTGGGTGCTGCACGGGAACCCGTTGACTCTTCCACGAGCGAACCGCGCAGCACGACACGCTCCGGAGCACCAGGCCCCGCGACATGGGGCGACAGCTGACCGGGCACCGCGTACCCGCTCCTCCCTGTTCAACAAACTCGAGAGGACACCACGGTGACCACGACCACCACCCCCCAGACGCAGGACTCCCGCAAGAAGAAGATCTGGACCGTCGTCGGCGTCGGCGCGCTCGCCGCTGCCATCGCCGGTGCGGGCGCCGTCTCCATCCTGAACACCACGATCGGGGACAACCGCTTCAAGGCCGAGGTGCCGACCGAGGGCGAGGGCGTCACGCGGGGCGTGCACCTGGCCATCGCCGGTCAGGAGTTCGACGAGACGTTCGACGCGATCACCGCCAACCGCCAGTACCAGCGGGAGTGGGTCCTGACGAACAGCGGCCCGGACACGGGGACCTTCGACGGGGAGTTCACGAACTTCTCCCAGCTCGACGCGGCCCTCGGCGACGCCCTGACCATCGAGTACCAGGTCACGGGCGACGGCATCGACACCGGCTTCGTCCCCGCCGGCACGCTCGCGAGCGGCGCCTCGTTCGCCGACGCCACCGGCATCTCGACGATCGACGGCAACGAGACCCTCACGATCACCGTCCGGGTCACTCTCGTCGACCCCACCGTGCTCGGCACCACCCCCGAGGGCGACGACCCGGTGACGCTGAACGTGGCCGGCGACTTCGTCGTCAGCTACACCAACCCGTTCGGCGTCTGACACCGCCCGGCCGACCCACCGCACACCACGTCGACAGGAGATCCACCGTGACCGACGACGCCACCCGCACCGGGTACGCCGCCCACGGTGGCCCCCCTGGCCCGGACCGGCCGGAGCGTCGCCACCCGGCTGCTCCCGGCCGGGCCCGGGGCGCGGGTCCCGCCGCCCACGCGGCTGCGGGGCTCGCGCTCGCCGGCCTGGTCGTCGCGGGGGTCGCCGGTGCGGCGACCCCCGCGGTCGCCGCACCGGACGGCCCTGTGGTCACCATCTCCGGCGACCCGCTCGTCCACACCTTCGACACCGAGGTCCCGGGCGACGCGGTCACCGGCACCTGGACCGTCAGCACCACCGCCACGCACCCGGTGCCGTTCAGCGGCACCCTGCGCGCCGACGCACCCGACCCGCTGGCGGACGCCCTGGCCGTGCAGTACGGCGAGGTCGGCGCCGACGGCAGCGTCTCCACGTGGCACGACGCGGGCACGCTCGCCGAGCCGGTGGCCTACGCCGCCGCCGTCCCGACCGCGACGTCCGTCTCCGCCGCCAGCCCCCTCACGATCCCCGTCCGCGTCTCGCTGCCCGACCCGTCCGCGCTCGTGGGCGACCCCGGGCAGCCCCTCGACGTCACGGCGACCTTCACCGTCACGCACCTCGACCCCGGCGCCGGCGGCACCCCCGCGGTCACCGACCCCACCGCACCCGGCCAGGCAGGTCCCGGCCCCCGTGGGGTCCTCGCGATCACCGGGCCCACGGGCTGGTTCGCCCTGCTGGCCGCCGCGCTGGTGGCCGCCGGCATCACCACCCGCCGCCGCGCCCGCCGCAGCGCGGCCACCCTGCCGACCCCGTCGGCCGACATCCCCTGACCCCGTCCGACCCACCGCACCCGACCCGGAGGTGAGACCGTGCTCCGCACCTTGCCCACGCGCCCCACCCACCCCGTGCTCGGCGCGCTCCTGGCAACCGTCCTGGGCCTGACGCTCGGGCTGTCCCCGGCCGCAGCGCCCCCCGCCCACGCAGACCCCGTGCCCGCGAGCGAGCCGGACGACGCGACCTCGACGCCCGAGGAGGCTGAGGAGGCTGAGGAGGCTGAGGAGGCTGAGGAGGCTGAGGACGAGTCGTCCTGGGTCGAGGAGCCGGAGGCTCCGGCCGAGGGTGACGAGTCGTCGGAGACGACGGACGGCTCCCCGTTCCGGATCCAACCCGAGGACGTCATCGTCCCGGAAGGGGAGGTCATCCTCATGCGGACCACCGTCCTCAGCCCGTTCGACGGCCTGGTCACCTGGGAGGTGTCGACGGACGACGGCCACAGCTGGCGGGCGAGCACGACCGGACCGGCCACGGTGCTCGCCGGCCGCCTCACCCCGGCGGTCCTGACCGTGAACGCACAGCTGGGTGCCACCGTGACCCGGAACGGTGAGCACCGCCGTGCGGTGCTCACCTACGTCGACGACGTCGGCGAGACCCACGTCCTGCGTTCCTCCAGTGCGACCATCACGGTCACCCCTCGCGCCGTCCAGGTCTCCGCGCAGCCGGAGAGCCAGTCGGTGGTCGCCGGGACTCCCGTGCGGTTCCACGCGGAGAGCACCGGCACGACCTTCCCCACCGAGGTGAAGTGGCAGGTCTCCACGGGCCTCGTGGACGCCGCCGGCGAGCCGCTCTGGACGTACCTCGCCGGCGCCGACAGCGACACCCTCGATCTCGGGCAGGCCAGCATCGCCATGGACGGGCGGTGGTACCGGGCTCGATTCGACAACGGATCGCCGGACGCCCCGGACGGCGTCTACACCGAGCCCGCCCGGCTGCGCGTCGCCTACGCCCTGCCGGCCGCGACCGGTGGAGCCGCACCGACCCAGAGCGCCGCTCTGACGGTGCGCGACACCGTCCGGTCGTACACCGGACCGCTCGAGGTCCACGCCCCCGCCGGCACCCGCATCACCGACGTCGGCACCGACGACGGCTCGACGCCGCCCACCGTGGCCATCGCGGAGGACGGCCGGAGCGCGGTCGCCGGGTCTGCGCGGTGGGGCCTCGGCGCCGCCGGGATCGTCGTCACCCTCGAGGTGGACGGCGACCAGCAGCCGGGTGCCGTGCTCGACGGCGGTACGGCCCGGATCCTGCGCGCCGACGGGTCGGTCCTCGCCGAGTCCGCGCTCTCGGTCGCGGTGCTCGGCGTCCCCGAGGTCACGGTCCAGCCGATCTCGAGGTCCGCGCTCGAGGGCCAGGACGTCGCGTTCGAGGCGGTCGCCACGGGCGTGCCCTCGCCGACCGTCCAGTGGCAGGTCTCGACCGACGGGATCGCGTGGACCGATCTGCCGGGCGAGACCGGGACGACGCTCGCACTGGACCGGGTGACCACCGCGCAGGACGGCTCGTCGTACCGGGCGGTCTTCACCAACACCGCGGCACCCGGGGGCGTCCCCTCGGACCCGGCCACGCTGCGGGTGCGGCCCGTCACGCCCCTGCACCTGACCGTGACCCCGAGGGTCCAGGTCGTCAGCAGGCTCCCGGCCTGAGAGCACGACGCACCGCGCACGACGACAGCAGGCCCTCGGTCCAGCCGGACCGAGGGCCTCGTCGTGCCAGACCCCGGTCGGGGCACGACGTCGACGCGTCAGTGCGTGGCGCGCGGCTCGTCCTCGCCGCCCGGGTCGCCGGCCTCCGCGTGGTCGTCCGCGCCGGCCACGACCGCGCCGTCCGCGCGCCGCCGCAGCGGGAGCAGGAGGAGAAGCAGCGCCGCACCGCCGAGGACGACCCGGCCGACCACGGACTGGGTGAACTGGAAGGCGTCCGCCATCGGGCCGGTGAGCGCGAACCGGGGAGTGCCCCGCACCGCGTCCTGGCTCACCGGCCGCGGGTCGCGCTCCTCGTTGCCGTCGCCCTGCAGCCACGCCGTCCCGTCGTCGAGCGGCTCGACGACGCGGTGCACGTACACGGGCGCGTCCTCGGCCGGTTCCGCGCCGGCGCTGAACGCCACGACGACGATCTCGCCGGTCCGGGTGAGCTCGGCTCCGTCGGGCTGCTGGACGACGAGGACGTCACCCACCTGGTAGGTGGGCGTCATGGAGCGCCCCTCGACGGTGAGGTAGAAGTCGCCGGTCGCGACCCGCCAGACGAGCGGCCCGGCGAGGGCCACCAGCAGCAGCGCCGCCACGACCCGGGCGAGCACGCGGACAGTCGTCATCTCGGTCGTCCCCCTACGGTCTCGGCTGCTCGGGCGGCGGGACCATCGTCACCGGCCGCGACCCCAGTACAGCAGCGGGCACGGCACCCACCCACCGGCGGCGCGCCCCTACGCAGCACCAGCGACGTGTGGTCCCTCCCGTCGTCACACCGGGTCCGTCCCCCGGGTCCCGGCGGCGGAGCCGTCCGGTCCGGCAGCCGGGTGCACCCGCGCCCAGACGACCTTTCCGCCCCCGGACGGCCGCCACCCCCAGTCGGCGAGTCGCTCCACGATCCGCATCCCGAACCCGCCGATACGCCCCGGGTGGCCCTCGGTCGCGACGGGCGGCGTCGGGTTGGAGTCCTCCACCTCGATACGCAGGCCCTCGCCGGTGTCGTGCAGCCGCAAGGTCACCCGTCCCCAGCCGTGCAGCACCGCGTTGGCGACCAGCTCGGACACCACGAGCTCGGCGTTCGCCGCGTCCCCGAGGTCCCACGCGTGGCAGGTGCGGACGACCGCGTGCCGGGCCCGGGCGATGGAGGACGGCTCGCCCGGCAGCTGCCAGCGGCGGCTGCGGACGTTGCCTGCGTGCCCCGAGGCGTCCACCAGGTCGGGGATCCGGACGACGACGACCGCGACGTCGTCCTCCGGGCTGTCCGCGAGGCGTGCCAGCAGCTCCTCGCCGATGCCGGCGGCGTCCACGGCCGTCGCCCCCGCGGCGATCTCCCGCAGCGCCACGAGCCCGTCCAGCAGCGACCGGTCGCGGCGCTCGATGAGGCCGTCCGTGTAGTAGACCAGCACGTCACCCGGGTGCAGGTCCTGCGACGCCGTGGACCGGCGCCCGTCGCCGAAGCCGATGAGCGCGCCGCCCGCCGCGTCCAGCAGCGTCACCTCGCCCGCGCGCACCAGCAGCGCGGGCAGGTGCCCCGCGCGGGAGTAGTCCAGCCGCCACGTGGCGCACGCGCCGTCCGCGGGCACCGACCGGGTCAGGGTGCTGAGCACCAGTCCCGCCGACCGGGGGATGCGCATGCCACCGACCAGCGTGTCGACCCGCTCCAGCACCGGCCCGGGCTCGGTCACCTCGAACGCGTACGCGCGGACCACGGACCGCAGCTGCCCCATCGCGGCCGCGGCCTCCACGTCGTGCCCGACCACGTCGCCGATGACGATGCCGACGACGTCCGACGAGATCTGCACGACGTCGTACCAGTCGCCGCCGACCTGGGCGTAGACCACGTTCGGGGCGTAGTACGACCAGACGTCCAGCCCGTCGACCTCCGCCTGCTCGGGCAGCATCGCGCGCTGCAGCGTCTCGGCGACGCGGTGCTCCCGGGCGTACAGCCGGGCGTTCTCCATCGCGAGCCCGACCCGCCGGGCGGTCAGCGACAGGATCGTCCGGGTGCGCGCGTCCATGCCGCCGCGCACCGGCACCGGTGCGCCGAGCCCGCCGCGCGGGGGGACGGCGCCGGGGCGCGCCAGGACCACGAGCAGGCCGAGCACGCGGTGGCGGCCCGGCAGCGGCAGGACCGCGACGTGGTGGGGGTCCCCGCCGTCCGCGACGGCGTCGCCGAGCCGGTCGCGCAGGTCCGCGGCGAGCCACGCCGACACCGACCCGGCCTCGTGCGGTCCGTCGAGCGGCAGGTCGATCGGGAACGCCGCCCCCTCCCCCTCGCCGTCCAGCAGGCGCTGCACGGCGTCGGTCGGCGACGGCCGCCCCCGGCGCACGTACGCGGGCCGGGCCTGGCCACCCGCCGGGGGACGACGGCCGGCGGCGTGGGCGGCCCGGCGGTTGTCCAGGCCGTCGGCGGCCTGCAGCCCGTCGTCGTCCACGTAGAACCCCGCCCAGGCGACCACCCGACGGATGAGCAGCTCCGCGATGAGCTGCAGCCCGTACGGGTCGTCCAGGTCCATGATCAGGTCCGACACCGCGGCGATCAGCGCGAGGTCCTCGCTCTCGCGCCGGACCACCTCGACCTCCTGGGCGACCGCGGCGTCCCGGTCGACCTCGGCGGTGACGTCCACCAGCGCGGCGACCCAGTGCGTCGGCGTGTCGTCCGCGCCGCCCGCGATCGGTGTCACCACCGTGCGCGCCCAGAACCAGTCGTCGCCCGCGCGCCGCAGCCGCAGCAGGGCCGACGTGGGGCGGTCCGCCAGCACGGCCTCCCCGAGATGCCGCAGGCCGGAGCCGTCCTCCGCGGCCATCGCCACCAGCCCGGCAGCCGGTCCGGCGACGTCGTCCAGCGTCAGCCCCGTGGTGCGGGTGAACGCCTCGTTGACCCACACGACGGGCCAGTGCGGCGCCTCCGCGGTCGCGATGAGCACCGGCATGCCGACTACCTGGTCGATGACCCGGCGCAACCCGTCGAGGGCGACGTCGCCCCCGGAACCCGGCGCGGAGTTGACCACCACCGCCTCCGATCGTCTAGCGTTCCAGCATGTCCGGCGAAGCCACCCACCGGACACCGACACCCGGTACGGCCGACGCGGGCCGTCACCCGGAGGGAAGGGAGCATCGTGCGCGACGGTAACAGCACACCGCCGGGCGGGCTCGCCGGGGACCAGGGCGACCCGGACGCTTCGGCGCCGACGGTACCCGCTCCCCGCGAGGCACCGGGAGAGCCGGGCTCCGTCCACGTCATCCTGTCCCCCGACCGGACCACGATCGTGCTGTCCGGGGAGGTCGACGCGGACCTCGGGCCGGACCTCACGCAGGCGACCACCGACGCCGAGCAGGCCGGCGTGCCGATCGAGGTCGACGCCCACCACGTGACGTTCATGGACTCCTCGGGCGTGGCGTTCCTCGCCCGCCTCGCGAGCCGCACCCCGCATCGCGTGCGGCTGCTGCACGTCCCGCCCACCGTGCAGTTCCTGCTCGAGGTCACGCGGATCGGCGAGCTGCTCGACGTCGTCGAGGACGCGCCCCGCCAGGACTGAGCCCCGCGCTCCCGACGCACGGCCCACGACGCACGAGGGCCCGGTCACCGTCACGGTGACCGGGCCCTCGTCGTCTCAGGACCGCGGGGTCAGGAGAGCTTGTTGCCCGCCGAGCGCAGCTGCTGCGCGGCTTCGACGATGCGGGCGGCCATGCCGGCCTCGGCCAGCTTGCCCCAGGCGCGCGGGTCGTAGGCCTTCTTGTTGCCCACCTCGCCGTCGACCTTGAGGACGCCGTCGTAGTTGGCGAACATGTGGCCGACCACCGGACGCGTGAACGCGTACTGGGTGTCCGTGTCGATGTTCATCTTGATGACGCCGTTGTCGACCGCCTCGGCGATCTCCTCGGCGGTCGAGCCGGAGCCGCCGTGGAAGACCAGGTCGAACGGGTCGGTCTTGCCGATCTCCGCGCCGACGGCCTTCTGGATGTCCGCGAGGATCGACGGACGCAGCTTGACCGCACCCGGCTTGTACACGCCGTGCACGTTGCCGAAGGTCAGGGCCGTCAGGTAACGGCCCTTCTCGCCCGCACCGAGCGCGCGGACCGTCGCGAGACCGTCCTCCGCCGTGGTGTAGAGCTTCTCGTTGATCTCGGCCTCGTGGCCGTCCTCCTCGCCACCGACGACGCCGACCTCGATCTCGAGGATGGTGCGCGCGGCCTGCGACAGCTCGAGCAGCTCGGCCGCGATGACGAGGTTCTCGTCCAGCGGGATGTCGGAGCCGTCGAACATGTGCGACTGGAAGGTCGGGTTCTTGCCGGCCTTGACCTCCTCGGCCTCCAGGGCCAGGAGCGGACGGACCCAGGAGTCCAGGTTCTTCTTCACGCAGTGGTCGGTGTGCAGGGCGACGGTGATGCCGTAGCCCTTCGCGACCTCGGCCGCGTACGCGGCGAGCGCGCGGGTACCGGCGACGCGGTCCTTGACCGTCGAGCCGGACGCGTACTCCGCGCCACCGACCGACACCTGCAGGATGCCGTCCGACTCCGCCTCGGCGAAGCCCTGCAGCGCGGCGGTGATGGTCTGGGAGGACGTGATGTTCACGGCCGGGTAGGCGAACTTGCCCGCCTTCGCCCGGTCGATCATCTCGGCGTACACCTCGGGGGTGGCGATCGGCATCGCAGCAGCTCCAAAGAAAGTGGGGTATCGCTATCGCACCAAGTCTGGCACGAGTCACGGGCCCCGCGTCCGGGACGTCCTGCCCACCGGACGCCGGGCGACCCTCAGACCGGCCCGGGCCCCGCGTGCCGGAGGGCCCACGCGTGCATCGCGATGGCCCCGGCCGCACCCGCGTTGATCGACCGCGTCGACCCGTGCTGCGTGATGTGCAGGACCGCCTCGGCGCCCGCCTGGGCCGCGGGCGTCAGACCCGTGGACTCCTGGCCGAGCAGCAGCACGCACGCCCGCGGCAGCGGGTACCCCTCGATCGGCACGGACCCGGGGACGTTGTCGATCCCGAGCACGGGCAGCGCCGTCCCGCCCTCCCCCGCGGTCGCCGCCCAGGCCAGCAGGTCGCCGACGTCGGGGTGGTGGTGCACGTGCAGGTACCGGTCGGTGACCATCGCACCCCGGCGGTTCCACCGGCGCCGACCGACGACGTGCACGCCCGCGACGTTGAAGGCGTTCGCCGTGCGGACGACCGAGCCGATGTTGAGGTCGTGCGCCCAGTTCTCGATCGCGACGTGCACGGGGTGCCGCCGGGTGTCGAGGTCGGCGACGACCGCCTCGACGGTCCAGTAGCGGTAGGCGTCGACGACGTTGCGCCGGTCGCCGTGGGCGAGCAGGTCGGGGTCGTACCGGGGGTCGTCCGGCCACGCGTCGGGGCCGCCCGGCCACGGGCCGACGCCGACCTCCTCGGGGTCGCGGGGCGCGTCGGGGACGGCCTGCCCGTCGTCCGTCACGGCGCCGGGTCCAGCGCCACGGTCAGCGCGTCCGCCGCCGCCCGTGCCCGGTCCAGGGCCTCGGGGACGTCGGTGCCGCGCGCCACGGTGACGGCGACACGCCGCCGTCCGGCGACGGCGGGCTTGCCGAACAGCCGCACCTGCGCGGTCGGGACCGCGAGCGCCGCGTCCACCCCGGTGAACCGCGGGACGCCCGTGCCCTCGGCGAGCACGGCGACCGACGCGGCCGGGCCGAGCAGGTCGACCGCCGGGACGGGCAGCCCGAGCACCGCGCGGGCGTGCAGCGCGAACTCGGACAGGTCCTGCGACGCCAGGGTGACGAGCCCGGTGTCGTGCGGGCGCGGGGAGACCTCGGAGAACAGCACCGTGTCGCCGACGACGAACAGCTCGACGCCGAACACGCCCCACCCGCCGAGGGCGTCGGTGACCTGCTTCGCGACCCGTTGCGCCTCGGCGAGCGCCGCGGCGGGCAGCGCCGCGGGCTGCCAGGACTCGCGGTAGTCGCCGTCCACCTGCACGTGCCCCACCGGGGCGCAGAACGTGGTGCCTCCGGCGTGCCGGACCGTCAGCAGGGTGATCTCGGAGTCGAAGCGCACGAAGCCCTCGACGATGACGCGCACGGCGCCGCCGTCGCCCGCCGTGGCGCGGCCCCCGGTCTGCGCGGCGGTCCACGCGGCGTCCAGGTCGTCGGCGGTGCGGACGACGGACTGCCCCTTGCCCGAGGACGACATCACGGGCTTCACGACGCACGGCAGGCCCACCTCGGCGGCGGCGGCGCGCAGGTCGGCGAGCGAGTCCACGAACCGGTAGGGCGACGTCGGCAGGCCGAGGTCCTCGGCGGCGAGGCGCCGGATGCCCTCGCGGTCCATGGTCAGGACGGTGGCGCGCGCGGTCGGCACGACCCGCACGCCGGTCGCCTCGACCTCGGCGAGCACGGCGGTGGCGATGGCCTCGATCTCGGGGACGACGACGTGCGGGCGCTCGGCGTCGAGCACCGCGCGCAGCGCCTCGGGGTCGAGCATGTCCACGACGTGCGAGCGGTGGGCGACCTGCATCGCCGGGGCGCCTGAGTACCGGTCGACGGCCACCACCTCGACGCCGAGACGCTGGAGCTCGATCGCGACCTCCTTGCCGAGCTCGCCGGAGCCGAGCAGCAGGACCCGGGTCGCGCCGGGGGTCAGGGGGGTGCCGAGGGTGCCGGGCCGTGCGGTCGTCATGCCCGCCATCCTCGCGCACCGGGAACCACCGGGAACCACCGGGAACCACCGGGAACCGACCGGGGTCCCGGGTCGCCGGTCGTACCCTGGGCCCCATGCCTGCGTCAGCCGCGCTCGCCGCGCTCGTCCCCGCCCTCGGCCCCCGGCCCGCGCTCCTGCCGGACTGGCTGGACGCGGAGCACCTGATCTCGTCCTTCGGGACCTACGCCCTCATCGGCATCGTCCTGGTGGTGTTCATCGAGACGGGTCTGCTGTTCCCGCTGCTACCGGGCGACTCGCTGCTGTTCACCGCGGGCGCTCTGGTCGCGCAGCAGGCGCTGGACTTCCCGCTGTGGCTGCTGTGCGTGCTGCTGTTCGCCGCCGCGTTCCTCGGGGACCAGGTCGCGTACCTGATCGGCAACAAGGTCGGGCCCCGGCTGTTCCGGCGACCCGACTCGCGGATCTTCAAGCAGCAGTACATCGACAACACCTACGCGTACTTCGACAAGTACGGCGGGCGCACGGTGATCCTGGCGCGGTTCGTGCCGATCGTCCGCACCTACGCCCCCGTGGCGGCCGGTGTCGGGAAGATGCGGTACCGCACCTTCGTCTCGTACAACCTCGTCGGCGCCCTGGTGTGGGGCGTCGGCGTGACGGTGCTCGGCTACCTGCTCGGCACCATCACGTTCGTCCGCGAGAACATCGAGGCGCTGGCGATCCTCATCGTGCTCGTCTCGGTGATCCCGGTCGCGATCGAGCTCTGGCGCGGACGGCGCGCCGCGCAGCGCGGCGACCTGACCGCCGAGGGCCGGGACAGCCGGTATGACGAGGCCGCGGAGCGTGCGGCCGTGGAGCGGAAGGCGTTCGACCGGTGACCACCCAGCGGCCCATCACCTCCTGGCTGTCCGACATGGACGGCGTGCTCGTCCACGAGGGCGTGGCCCTGCCAGGCGCCCCGGAGCTCGTCCGCGCCCTGCGCGACGGCGACCACCCGTTCCTCGTGCTGACGAACAACTCGATCTTCACGCCGCGCGACCTGCGCGCCCGGCTCGCGTCCTCCGGCATCGACGTCGCCGAGGAGTCGCTGTGGACCTCGGCGCTCGCCACGGCGCAGTTCCTCACCGACCAGATGCCCGGCGGCTCCGCGTACGTCATCGGCGAGGCCGGGCTCACGACCGCCCTGTACGAGGCGGGGTACACGCTGACGTCCGCGGACCCGGACTTCGTGGTGCTCGGCGAGACCCGCACGTACTCGTTCGAGGCCATCACCCGGGCGATCCGGCTCGTCCAGGGCGGCGCGCGGTTCATCGCCACCAACCCGGACGTCACCGGCCCCAGCCAGGAGGGCGACCTGCCCGCCACCGGCGCGGTCGCCGCGATGATCACCGCCGCCACCGGTCGGCAGCCCTACTTCGTCGGCAAGCCCAACCCGATGATGATCCGGTCCGCGCTCAACCGCATCGACGCGCACTCCGAGACGACCGCGATGATCGGCGACCGCATGGACACCGACGTCGTCGCCGGGATCGAGGCCGGGCTGCGGACGTTCCTGGTGCTCACCGGGTCCACGAAGGCCGAGGACGTCGCCCGCTACCCGTTCCGCCCGACCCAGGTCCTGGACTCGGTCGCGGACCTGGTCGACCGCGTCCCGGAGTGGGCGGTCACGCCCCCGGCGTGACCCGCGCCGAGTGCGCAGAACCTGGTCCGTGATGCGGCGTTCGTCCCACGGGTTCTGCGCACTCGGCGGGGACCGCGGGCGTGAGGCGGGCATGAGCCCGACGTCCCTGGTCCCGCCTCCCGACGGTCGAGACGATGGGGGGATGAGCCCCACCCGACCCGCGCGCGCCGGACGGCCCGGACCGGCGACAGCCAGGACCCCGGTCGCGCCCCGCCGTCGGCGCATCCCCCGGGCGTGGGTGCCGAACCAGCACGGCGCGTGGGCGATGGTCGTCACCCCGCCGCTGGTCGGGGCGCTCGTCGCCGGACCCCGCCCGGTGCACCTGCTGCTGCTCGTCGCGTGGCTCGCCGCGTACTGCACCTACTTCGCCGCGACGCAGTGGCTCCGGTCCGGCCGCAGAGCGCGCTACCGCACACCCGTGCTCGGGTACGCGGCGGCCACCGCCGTGCTCGGCGTCCCGCTGCTCGCGCTGCACCCGGCCCTGCTGCGCTGGGCGCCGGTGTACGCGCTGCTGCTGGCCGCCAGCCTGCGCTACGCCGCCCGGCGCGCGGACCGGTCGTGGGCGAACGACCTCGTGACGGTGCTCGCCGCCGGGCTGATGACGGTGGTCGCGGCGGGGCTGCCCGGCCCGGCACCGTCGGGGCTGCTCCCGCCGGGCGCCGACGACGGGCGCGCCTGGACCGCCGCCGCAGTGCTCACCGCGTACCTCGTGGGCACCGTGCCGTACGTGAAGTCGCTGATCCGCGAGCGCGGCGAGGCCCGGACGCGGCGGATCTCCACCGGGTACCACGCGGCGCTGCTGGCCGTCGCGACGCTGCTGGCCGTGACGGGAGCGGTGCCCGCGCCCGGGGGCGCCGGGCTGGCGGTCGTCGCGGCGGCGCTCCTCGCGCGCGCGGTCGTGGTGCCGCGGCGAGGTCGTCCCAGCCCCGCCGCGATCGGCGCGGGCGAGGTCGTCGCGACCGTCGCGGTGACGGTCGCGACGCTGCTCGCGGTCTGAGCGCGGACGCGCCCGCCGCGGTCGCGCGTCAGGCCAGGCCGAGGTCCGTCAGGTCGAACAGGTAGTGGTACGGCACACCCATCGCCTCGATCTTCTCCCGGGCGCCCGTGGCCCGGTCCACGATGACGGCGACGCCGCGCACGTCCGCCCCGGCCTCGCGGGCGGCCTCCAGCGCGGCGATCGGGGACCCGCCCGTGGTGGAGGTGTCCTCCAGGACGACGACGGGGCGGCCCGCGATGTCGGGGCCCTCGATGCGGCGCTGCATGCCGTGCGCCTTGGCCTCCTTGCGGACCACGAACGCGTCGAGGTCCTGGCCGCGCGACGCGGCGGCGTGCAGCAGGGCGGTGGCGACGGGGTCGGCGCCCAGGGTGAGCCCTCCGACGGCCTCGACCTCGGCGGTGCCGAGCCCGACCTCCTCCAGCCGGTCGAGCAGGACGTGCCCGATGAGCGGCGCGGCCCGGTGGTGCAGGGTCACGCGGCGCAGGTCGACGTAGTAGTCGGCCTCCCGCCCGGAGGACAGCGTGACCTTGCCGCGCACGACGGCCAGGTCGACGATGAGGTCGCGCAGCTGCTCGCGCGGGGTCGGGGACATCGCGGTGTTCACGCCCGCCAGGGTAGCGGGGCGGCCTACTCCCCGAAGCCGAGGGCGCGGCGCGGCTCGTTGAGCTTGCGCACCGCCGCGCGCGGCAGCACCCGCAGCAGGCCGGACCCGAGGCGGTAGCGCAGGCTCGGGGTGGAGATGACGACGCCGCGGCGCACGTCCGCGAGCGCCGTCGCGACGACGCGCTCGGGGCTGAGCCAGGCGATCTCCGGGACGTGCTGGTCGATGCCCGCGCGCTCGTGGAACTCGGTGTGCACGAGGCCGGGGCACAGCACGGTCGCGGTGACGCCGGTGCCGTGCAGCTCGGAGGCGAGGCCCTCGGTGAAGGTGCGGACCCACGCCTTGTGCGCGGAGTACGTGCCGGTGGCCGTCAGGGCCGCGACGGAGGCGACGTTGAGGACGGCCCCGCGCCCGCGGCGGACCATCGGCTCGACGGCCGCGCGGGACAGCACGAGCACGGCCCGGACCATGAGGTCGAGCGCGGCCTCCTCGCGGGCGAGGTCGCCGGTGACGAACCGCTGGTGCAGGCCGAGGCCGGCGTTGTTCACGAGCAGGCCGACGGGACGCTCGTCGGAGCGCAGCCGCTCGGCGACGCGCTCCAGGTCCGCGCGGTCGGTGAGGTCGGCGGCCAGGACCTCGGCGTGCACGCCCGCGGCGGCGCGCAGCTGCGCGGCCAGCCGCTCCAGGCGCTCGGCGTCCCGGGCGACGAGGACGACGTCGTGCCGGGCGGTCGCGAGCTGCCAGGCGAACTCCAGGCCGAGGCCGGCGCTCGCCCCGGTGATGAGTGCGGTTCCCATGCGCCTCACCCTACGGACCGCCCCGTCGGGTTGTCGCCAGGTCGTGGGGGTGGTCCCGGGGAGGTGGGGTGGCAGCACCGTGTCGGGTGCGCCCGGTAGGTTGCCGGGCATGCGCCTCGCCACCTGGAACGTGAACTCCGTCCGCACCCGCGTCGACCGCGTCATCGCCTTCCTGGAGCGCTCCGGCACCGACGTGCTGGCCATGCAGGAGACGAAGTGCAAGGACGAGCAGTTCCCCCGCGAGGCGTTCGAGGCCGCAGGCTACGAGGTCGTCACCAGCGGGTTCAGCCAGTGGAACGGGGTGGCGATCGCGTCGCGCGTCGGCATCACGGACGTCGAGCACGCGTTCGCGGGCCAGCCGGGCTTCGGCGAGGAGCCCGTCGTGGAGGCGCGCGCGCTCGGGGCGTCGTGCGGCGGGGTGCGGGTGTGGAGCCTGTACATCCCGAACGGCCGGGAGATCGACGACCCGCACTTCACGTACAAGCTCCGCTGGCTGGAGGCGCTGCGCACGGAGGCCGGGCGTTGGATCGCCGACGACGGCGACCCGGCCCTGCCGGTCGCGCTGGTCGGGGACTGGAACGTCGCGCCGCTCGACACCGACGTGTGGGACATCGGCGTGTTCGCGGGTCGCACGCACGTGACCCCCGCCGAGCGGGACGCGTTCGCGGCGTTCGCGTCCGCCGGGTACACCGAGGTGTCACGCGAGCACCTGCCCGCCGAGCACACCTACACCTACTGGGACTACCAGCAGCTGCGGTTCCCCCGGAACGAGGGCATGCGCATCGACTTCACGTGGGCGTCCCCGGCGCTCGCCGTGCGGGTCACGGGGGTGGAGATCGACCGCAACGAGCGCAAGGGCAAGGGCGCGTCGGACCACGTCCCCGTGATCCTCGACATCGCGGACGCCGCCTGATCGGCCGACGTCGGGGCACGCGCGGCTCGGCTAGGTTCGGCGCATGACGACGCCCACCGGTCCGGACGCCCCCGGCCCGACCCCGACGCCCGCGCCGACGTCGGGCTCGCCGTTCGCGCCCGCGGGCTGGCCCGCGACGTCGTCCGTGCCGCCGGAGGACATCGCCTGGCCGCCGGCCCCGGCGCAGCCCGCGTACGCCGCGCAGGCCCCGTACCCCACGCAGCCGGTGCAGCCCGCGTCGTCGCCGTACGGTCCGCCGTCCACGCACGCCCCGCAGTCGCCGACCCCCGGCTGGCCCGGTCCCACCGGGTACGCCTCGGCGTGGGAGCCGCAGGCCCCGCTGCCCGCCCCGACCGGGACCGCACCCGCCTGGGCACCCGACCCCACCCCGACCTCCCCGGCCGCCCCCACCTACCCCGCCCCCGGTGGGTACGCGCAGCCGTGGTCCCCGCCGCCCGGCCCGCCGCCGACGGACCCGCTGGCGGTGGCCTCGCTCGTCACCAGCTGCACGGGCCTGCTGATCGTGCTCGGGGCTCCGGTCGGTCTGGGTCTCGGCATCGCCGCGCTGCGCCGCATCCGCCGCACGGGCGCCTCGGGCCGGGGCCTCGCCCTGGCGGGCACGTGGATCGGTGCGGTCCTGACGGGGGTGTTCACGCTGGGCCTGGTGGCGGCGGTGGTGATCCCGGTCGCGCTGAACGCGCAGGACGGGACCACCACGTCCACGGGCACGTCCGACGAGGAGCAGTGGGCGCAGGACACGACGATGCCGCCGTTCGAGCTGAGCCTCGACCTGGCGCCCGGTCAGTGCCTCGCGACCGCCCCGGAGGCCTACGACATGTCGGACGCGGCCGTCGTGGACTGCGGTGCGGCGCACGAGACCGAGGTGCTGGAGATGCTGGCGATGTCGGCGCCGGTGCTGGAGGACCTCACCGCCCCGGATGCGGGGTACACGGAGCTGCTGGACCGCTGCGAGCAGGCGGTCGCGACGGCGGTGGACCCGGCGGTGCTGCCGGTGGAGAGCTACGCGGACGTGTACTACCCGCACCCGTCGCAGTGGGAGGGCGGCGGTCGCACGGCGTACTGCGTGCTGACGACGTTCCCGGCGGCGACGGGCTCGGCGGTCGCGGGCACGTTCGCGGCCGGTGGCGGGACGAGCGCCTGATGCCGCAGGGGTACCCGGAGGCGTACTACGCGCCGGGCTGGGGCGCGCCGCCCCCGCCCCGGACGGACCCGGTGGCGGTGACGTCGCTGGTCACGGGCGTGCTCGGGCTCGGCCCGGTGGCGCTGGTGCTGGGGCTGGTGGGCCTGCGCCGCACCCGACGCGGTCGCGAGCCCGCGCGGCGCGGCCGCGGGCTGGCGGTGGCCGGGACGGTGCTGGGCGTCGTCGGCACGGTCGTGGGCGCGGCGCTGGTGGCGTTCGTCGCGGTGACGACGGTGACGTCGCGCCCGCTCCCCCCGGACGTCACCGAGCCGGTGGACGCGCGGGCGGTGCAGCTGGTGACCGGGTCGTGCCTGGAGACGCTGCCGCCGGATGGCGAGGTCGACCGGGTGCGGGTGGTGCCGTGCGCCGACCCGCACGAGGCGCAGGTGCTGACGGACTACCGGTTCGACCGCGGGGCGCGCTGGCCCGGCGCCGAGGAGGCCGCGGCGGCGGTGGCAGCCGCGTGCACCCTGACCCCCGACGAGGTCGCGCAGGGCATGCGGGTGGTGGCGTGGTCGCCGACGGAGGCGTCGTGGCGGCGGGGCGACCGCACCGGGTTGTGCGTGGGCGTGCTGCCCGACCCGGTCACGGGGTCGCTGCTCGACGAGAGCGCCACCCCGGTCGGCTGAGGTCTCAGAGGTCGACGGTGAGGTGCCCAGCGACGAGCGCCCGGACGACGGCGACCATGTCGGTGGCACCGCCGTCGAGCAGCCACTGGACCTGCATGCCGTCCATGAGGGCGATGAGCTGGCGCCCGGCGACCTCGGGGTCGACGCCCTCGCGCAGCTCGCCCGCGTCGCCCGCCTGCCGGTAGGCGCGGACGGCGGCGTCGACGGACGTGCGGTAGCGGTCCACGAAGAACTGGTGCGCGGGGTGCTCGGTGGAGGTGGCCTCCGCGGAGAGCACGGCGTAGAGCTCGACGATGTGCCGGCGGGTGGTGTTGAGCTCGACGAGCTCGACCAGGCGGCGCAGGGTGACGACGCCGTCGGTGTCGTCCAGGCCGACCCACTCGATGTCGACCTCGTCGCGGTGCTCCAGCACGGCGAGCAGCAGGGACTCCTTGGTCGGGAAGTGGTGCAGCAGCCCGGGGTGGGAGATGCCGCAGCGGGCGGCGATCTCGCGCAGCGACGCCCCGCGGTAGCCGACCTCCCCGAACATCGCCATGGCCTGGTCGATGATCTCGCGGCGCTTCGCGCGCCCCTTGGCGTAGCCCCGTTGCACCTCGACGCTCATCGGTCTGCCCCCTCGCGGTCGCCGGCCCCGGTCCTACGGGGCCGTGCTGGCGCACAGCGTCTCACAGCGGGGTGGAACCGTACCCCCACAAACCCGACCGCCTGGTCGGCAACTGGAGTACGGTGGAAACCCACTGATCGCACGAGGAGGTGCCGCATGTCCGTCGCACTCGACGTGGAGCGTGTCCTGGCCGGGCTCACGCTGGAGGAGAAGGCCGCCCTGACGTCGGGATCCGACTTCTGGCACACCGAGGGCGTCGAGCGCCTCGGCGTCCCGGCGGTCATGGTCACGGACGGCCCGCACGGCCTGCGCAAGCAGGCGGAGGACGCCGACCACCTCGGGATCGGCAACTCGGTGCCCGCCACGTGCTTCCCGCCCGCCGCCGCGCTCGCGTCCACGTGGGACGTCGACCTGCTGGACCGCGTCGGCCGCGCCCTCGGCCGCGAGACCGCCGGGAACGACGTCGCGGTGCTGCTCGGCCCCGGCGTGAACATGAAGCGGTCGCCGCTGTGCGGGCGCAACTTCGAGTACTTCTCCGAGGACCCCGCGCTCGCGGGCGACCTCGGCGCCGCCCTGGTCGCGGGCATCCAGTCGCAGGGCGTCGGCACGTCGCTCAAGCACTTCGCCGCGAACAACCAGGAGACCGACCGCATGCGCGTGTCCGCCGAGGTGGACGAGCGCACGCTGCGCGAGATCTACCTCCCGGCGTTCGAGCGGGTCGTCACCCGCGCGCAGCCCTGGACCGTCATGTGCTCGTACAACCGGGTCAACGGCACCTACGCCTCCCAGGACCCGTGGCTGCTGACCGAGGTGCTGCGCGATGAGTGGGGCTTCGAGGGCCTGGTCGTGTCCGACTGGGGCGCCGTCGTGGACCGGGTCGCCGCCGTCGCCGCGGGCCTGGACCTGGAGATGCCCGCGACCGGCGGGCGCACCGACGCCCTCGTGGTCGACGCGGTGCGGAACGGGACGCTGGACGAGGCGGTGCTCGACGTCGCCGTGCGGCGCGTGCTCACCCTCGTCGCGCGGGCGCAGCCCGCGCTCGCCGCACCGGCCCAGATCGACGTCGAGGCGCACCACGCCCTGGCGCGCGAGGCCGCGGCCGACGGCTCGGTGCTCCTGAAGAACGACGGCGCCGTCCTGCCGCTGTCCGCCGAGGCCGCCACGGCGGCCGTGGTCGTCGGCGAGTTCGCCCGCACCCCGCGCTACCAGGGCGCCGGGTCCTCGCAGGTGAACCCCACCCGCCTGGACGACGCCCTCACCGCGCTGCGCACCGCGACCGGGGTGCACCTGCCGTTCGCGCCCGGGTTCTCCGTCGCGGGCGTCGCCGGGTCCGAGGCGGCCGACGACGCCGCCCTGCTCGCCGACGCCGTCGAGGCCGCGCGCGGCGCCGGGACGGTGCTGCTGTTCCTGGGCCTGCCCGCGCCCGACGAGTCCGAGGGCTACGACCGCACCCACCTGGGGCTGCCCGCCAACCAGGTCGCGGTCCTGCGGGCCGTGGCCGCCGTGAACCCGCGCGTCGTCGTGGTGCTCGCGAACGGCTCGGCCGTGTCCGTCGAGTGGCAGGACGACGCCGCCGCGGTGCTGGAGACGTGGCTCGGCGGCCAGGCGGGCGGCTCGGCCGTCGCGGACCTGCTGCTCGGCGTCCGCACCCCGTCCGGCCGGCTCGCCGAGACGATCCCGCACCGCGTCGAGGACACCCCCGCGTTCGGCAACTTCCCCGGCGAGGCCGGGACCGTCCGGTACGGCGAGGGCGTGCTCATCGGCTACCGCTGGTACGACACCCGCGGTGTGGACGTCGCCTACCCGTTCGGCCACGGGCTGTCGTACACGACGTTCGGCTACACCGACGTCGTCGCGACCGTCACCGGCGAGGGCCCGACGTCCGCCGTGCGCGTCGGCGTCACCATCACCAACACCGGGACGGTCGCGGGCGCGGAGACGGTCCAGGTCTACGTCGGCGACCCCGAGGCCGCCGTGCTGCGCCCCACCCGCGAGCTCAAGGCGTTCGCCAAGGTCGCGCTGGCGCCGGGCGAGTCCCGCGCGCTGACGTTCGACCTGGACGCCCGGGACCTGTCCTACTGGCACCCCGGCCTGCACCGCTGGGTCGTCGGCGGCGGGCGCACCGTGGTGGAGGTCGGCGCCTCCTCCCGCGACATCCGCGGCACCGCCGAGGTCGAGGTCGCCGGCGAGCCGCTGTTCGGCCCGCTGTCCGCCGAGTCGACCGTCACCGAGTGGCTCGCGCACCCCACCGGGTCCGCGGTGCTGGGCGCCGCCTTCGGCGAGGCCACCGCGGCGCTCGACGACACGATGCTGGCGATGCTCGGCGACATGCCGATGCGGGTGATCGCGAGCTTCGGCATGGGCGGCTTCGACGCCGACGGGCTGGACCGCATGGTCGCGGAGGTCGCGGGGACGACCGGGACCGCCGCGGCCTGAGCCCCCCCCCGCCACGACGACCGAGCCCGCGGGACCAGCTGGTCCCGCGGGCTCCGTCGTGCCCAGCACCGCCGCCCCGGCGCGCCGCGAGCGTCGAGGCACCACTACGCGAGCAGGAGCACGAGGACCGCGACGCCGACCAGGACGGTGATCACCACACCCGCCGCGAGCGCGGCACCGGCGACCGCGAGGACCACCCGCATCACCACGGCCCGCACCCGGTCCGCCACCGTCTCCCGCTCCGCCCGCTGCAGCATCAGCGCGAGGACGACGACCACCAGCGCGACCGCGCAGACGACCGCACCCACCGGGGCGACGAGCATCCCCAGCACCACGATGTCCAACGCCCAGTCCGCCGACGTCACCCTCCACCTCCACGCACCGCCGATCGTTCGTTCCCACCCTGGCGCCCCCGTCCACCCACGCCTGCACCAGCGACGGTGCGCGGTTCTGCGTAGGTGGTGGCGGCGGCACTGGGTGCTGTGACCCGCCCTAACGTCGCCTGTGTGCCCGGGCCCCCGCATGAACGCCGCACCCGGCACCCGCGCGGCCCGGTACCGCTCGTCCTCGTGCTCGGCGTCGTCGCCGCGACGACCGTGGCGTGCTCACAGACCGACCCCGCGCTCTACGCGCCGCTGCACGAGCTGGCCGACGACCTCGGCGTGACCGACGTCGGTCCCGTGCTCGCCGAGCGGACCTGGGGTACCGGGGGCTTCTCCTCCACCGACCCCACCCTCGGGTACCTGATCGGCGGGTGCGACATCTACCCGACGCTGGTCGACCTGGTCAACGACGCGGGGTTCGAGGCGTATGCCCCGACCCGCTACGTCGAGGGTCGGCCGGTCTCGGGGTGGTCGACGACGGGCAGGGCGACCGCTCCGCTGGTGTCCGTCGCCGAGCAGGAGCCCGATTCCGCAGCCACGTTCCACGACGAGCTGGTCGAGTTCGAGGGCTGCGCCACCCAGGTCAACATCCTCGGCTCACGACCGACCCCGTGAGCACCCACCCCCAGCGCGATCCCGCTACCCGAAGGAGAAGGATCAGATGAGACGACTTTTCGCCGCGCTCGCCCTGGTCGCCCTGGTCGGCATCGGCAGCGTCGGGCCGGTGGCGCCGCCCGCGACGGCCGGTGAACTCCGTGAGACCTGCACCACCTACGAGTTCATCGGTGCGCGAGGTTCCGGCCAGGCACCGACCCACGCACCGCTCGACCCAGCGAGCTACCTCGCAGACGAGCGAGCGGGCATGGGCCGCGAGGTGTTCGCGGTGTTCGAGGGCGTCGAGCAGGCGGTCCTCGCTGCGGGCGAGTCGATCACCGGGCACGGCCTGCGGTTCCCCGCCCCGGGCGTCTTCGACGGCACGGATCTGATCAACGGACTGCGAGCAGCGAACAGCTGGGGTCAGAGCGGGGCGTACGGGGACTCCGTGCGGATCGGCAGCGCGGAGCTGCTGCGCCGGGTCGAGTCCCGCGCAGCGCAGTGCCCGGATATGACGTTCGTGGTCGCGGGGTACTCGCAGGGGGCCGAGGCCGCAGGGACCGGTCTGGCCGCACTCCCCAGACGGTTGCAGCAGCGGGTGGCCGCGGCCGCCTTCTTCGGGGACCCGCTGTTCAACGCGAACGACGCGGACCCCGGCTACTCCTCGTTCGACCGTGACCACCACGGTGCGATGGGAGCCCGCGTGCTGTGGGACCGCTCGCGCCAGGGCGCGGTCACGGCGTCCTACTGCCGTCTGGCGGACCCGATCTGCAACCTCACGACGATGACCGTCCTCGACCCGGGGCAGGTGAAGTTCTCCCGGGACCTGGGGTGGCTGATGCGCACGACGCGGTCGCTCGGGATCGGCCTGTTCGACCACCACCTCACCTACTCCGCGGCGGACGGCGACCTGGCGCGGTCACCGGACGTCAGGGACGCGGTGATCCGCCTCAGCAACGCCCTCGGGGTGACGAGCGGGGTGGTCACCTCGATCCCGACCGACGTGGTGTTCGTGATCGACACCACCGGCTCGATGTCCGGGCCGATCAGCTCGGTCCGCCAGCAGGTGCACCACCTGGTCCGGGTGCTGGAGGAGCAGTCCGCGGACTTCCGGGTCGGGTTGGTCGAGTTCCGCGACTGGTTCGACGCGTTCCAGGCCAGGGTCGTCACACCGCTGACCACGGACACGGAGGTGTTCCGTGCCGGGTTGAACGGGCTGGTCGCCTTCGGCGGTGGGGACACGCCCGAGAGCGTGTACTCGGGGCTCGTTCGCGCCTTCGACCAGGACTGGCGGGCAGACGTCCGCCGCACGGTGGTGCTGGTGGGCGACGCTCCGCCGCACGACCCGGAGCCGGTCACCGGCCTGACCCGCGACCAGGTCGTCGCGCGGGCGCTCGGCACGGACGTCGTCACGGGCGTGCCCGGCCCCCGGGCCGGCCGCGGCACCGAGCCGATGGCGGGCGAGGCACCCTCCCTGCGCGGGCCGGTGGCGGTGTACGCCGTCAACTCGGGGAGGTCCGCCGACACCTCCGCGGCGTTCGGCGACATCGCCGAGGCCACGGGCGGGTTCCTGATCGAGTCCGTGGGTTCGGTCGCCGACCAGGTCGGCGAGGCGCTGCTCGCTGCCGGCCAGGCGCCCGAGGTGCAAGTGGCACCGACCTTCTCCCGCGCCGGCCAACCCGCCTCGCTCAACGCCGGAGGGACCTACCCCGCGGCGGGGGACGTCGTCGTCGCCTACGACTGGAACCTCGGGACGGGGACCCCGGTCGGCAGCTACGACGCCACCACAGACGGGCCCCGGCTGGAGTGGGTGTTCGACGAGCCCGGGGAGTACCGGATCACCGTTCGCGCCCGGACCGCTGGTGGACGCTCCGCGGTCGCGTCGAACGTGCACGAGGTGGATCCGGCCTACACGCGGGTCCCGCACGTCCCCCAGGACGTGATCGCGACGACGGCGGCCGACGCTGAGGTGGAGGTGTCCTGGGCGGCGGACCCCGAGGCGTACTGGTACACGTTCTGGGACGCGGACGGCGAGGTCATCGACGCGTACAGCTGGTACGAGCCGGGGTGGACGCTGTACGACCTGCCGCCGGGTGAGCCCGTGACGTTCTTCCTCACAGCGGGCAACGACCTCGGGACCAGCGAACCCGCGGGCCCGTTCACGGCGGTCGCCGGAGGTGAGCGCACCCCCGACCCGGCGGTCGCCCCGGACGAGCCCGTACCGACGGTGCCGACGGACGGGCTCCCGGAGGGCGCGCCCGGCGACCGCGCCGACGGCGCGGGCACGTCTGCGGCGGCCGTACCGCAGTCCACTCCGGGACAGGCGGACCGACCGGGCGGGACGGCGCTGGCGGCGACCGGCGCTGGACTGGTGATCGCCGCCGTCGGCGCACTGGCGGCCTCGGGCGTCGGGGCCCGGGTGTTGCACCGCGTGCGCGGGCGCGGCGACGGGGACTGAGGCCTGCCCGGGCGGGCTGGACGTCCCAGGCGACCGCCCCGCGCGGGTGCCAGGGTGGACGTACCGGTGCGGGACGCGCCGGCACCGGGCGAGGAGAGGAAGTCCCATGGGCGGGTCGCGGGTGGTCGTGGTCGGTGGCGGGTACGGGGGGTCGCTGGTGGCCTCGCTGCTCGACGACGTCGCGGAGGTGACGCTGGTCGAGCCGAAGGACGCGTTCGTGCACGCGTCCGCGGCCCTGCGCGCGGCGGTGGACCCGGTCTGGGAGGACCGGGTGTTCTACGGGTACGACCGGCTGCTCACCCGCGGCCGCGTGGTGCGGCAGCGCGTCGAGCGAGCGACGTCCGCGGGCGTGCAGCTCGCCGACGGCACGGCGGTCGAGGCCGACCACCTGGTGCTCGCCACCGGGACGGCGTACCCGTTCCCCGCGAAGTTCCTCGAGTCCGAGACGCGCGTCGCCCGGGCCCGGCTCGCCCGGATGCGCGAGGGCCTCGCCCGCGCCGAGCGGGTGCTGGTCGTCGGGGCGGGCGCCGTCGGGCTGGAGCTCGCCGGCGAGCTGCTCGACACCTTCGGGCACCTGCGGATCACGCTGGTCGACCAGGCGCCCGACGCGCTGACCACCGGGGACTACCTTCCCGAGCTGCGGGCCGCCGTGCACGCCCAGCTCGACGGCCGCGTGGACTTCGTGCTCGGCTCGCGCCTCGGGTACCTGCCGCCGTCCGACGTCGGCACGTACGAGCCGTTCGCGGTGGAGACCGAGGCGGGCGTGCGCGTCGAGGCGCAGATGTGGTTCCGCTGCTACGGCACCGTCGCCGCCTCCGACTACCTGGCGGGCGACCTCGCCGGGGCCCGCAACGGGCTCGGCGAGGTCCGCGTCGAGCCGTCGCTCGCCCTCACCGGGCACCCCGGGGTGTGGGCGGTCGGCGACATCACCGACGTGCGGGAGTCCAAGCGCGCGTCCGCCGCGCGGGCGCACGCCGAGGTCGTGGCCGCGAACATCCGGGCCCGCGTCGAGGGCCGCGAGCCGACGGCGACCTACGCCCCCGCGCCGGAGCGGATCGTGCTGCCGCTGGGCCGCACCGGCGGCGCGAGCCAGGTGATGGGGCCCGACGGCACCCGCCACGTGCTCGGCGCGGAGGAGACCAGCCGCATCAAGGGCGCGGACCTGTTCTCCAGCGAGATGGCCGCGCTGTTCGGCTGACGACGAGGCGGGGGTCGCCGGTCCCTCTCGGGACCGACGACCCCCGCCGTCGCACCTCGCCGGTTCAGGCCCGCTCGAGCACCAGCCCCGGGGCGTCGTCCGGCGCCCGGGTGACCCGGACCGTGTCGCCGTCGTGGACCTCGCCCGCGAGCAGCATCCGCGCCAGGCGGTCGCCGATCTCCCGCTGCACCAGGCGGCGCAGCGGCCGGGCGCCGTACGCGGGGTCGAACCCCTCGATGGCCAGCCACTCGCGCGCCGCCGGGTCGACGTCCAGCGTCATCCGGCGGTCCCGCAGCCGGCGGCCCAGCGACGCGACCTGCAGGTCCACGATGCGGCTGAGCTCGTCCAGCGACAGCGGGTCGAACAGCACCACGTCGTCCAGCCGGTTGAGGAACTCCGGCTTGAACGCCTCCCGCACCGCACCCATGACGGCGTCGCGGCGGGCGTGGTCGTCCAGGGTCGGGTCGACCAGGAACTGCGAGCCGAGGTTGGACGTCAGCACGAGGATGACGTTCCGGAAGTCGACCGTGCGGCCCTGGCCGTCGGTGAGGCGCCCGTCGTCGAGCACCTGCAGCAGGATGTCGAAGACCTCGGGGTGCGCCTTCTCGACCTCGTCCAGCAGCAGCACCGAGTACGGGCGCCGCCGCACGGCCTCGGTGAGCTGGCCGCCCGCCTCGTAGCCGACGTAGCCCGGGGGCGCCCCGATCAGGCGCGCGACCGAGTGCCGCTCCTGGTACTCCGACATGTCGATGCGCACCATGGCGCGCTCGTCGTCGAACAGGAAGTCCGCGAGCGCCTTGGCGAGCTCGGTCTTGCCGACGCCGGTCGGGCCGAGGAACAGGAACGACCCGGTGGGCCGGTCCGGGTCGGCGATGCCCGCGCGGGCGCGGCGCACCGCGTCGGAGACCGTGGCGACCGCCGCGGACTGCCCGATGAGGCGCCCGCCGATGACTTCCTCCATGCGGAGCAGCTTCGCGGTCTCCCCCTCCAGCAGCCGACCGGCGGGGATGCCGGTCCACGCGGCGACGACCTCGGCGATCTCGTCCGGGCCGACCTTGTCCGCGATCATCGGGGCGTCCGCGACCAGGGCGTCCCCGGCGCGCTCGCGCTCCTCGGCCTCGGCGATCTCCTGCTGGACGGCGGGGATCTCGCCGTACTGGATGCGGGCGGCGGCGGCGAGGTCGCCCTCGCGCAGCAGCCGGTCCGCTGTCGAGCGCAGGTCGTCCAGGCGGGCCTTCAGGTCACCGACCAGGTTGTGCCCGGCCTTCTCCGTCTCCCACCGGGCGGTGAGGCCGGCCAGCTCCTCGCGACGGTCCGCGAGGTCGGCGCGCAGCTTCTCCAGCCGCTCGCGGGAGGCCGGGTCGTCCGCCTCGGACAGCACGACCTCCTCCATCTCGAGCCGGGTGACGGCGCGCTGCAGCTCGTCCACCTCGACCGGCGAGGAATCGAGCTCCATCCGCAGCCGGGACGCGGCCTCGTCGACCAGGTCGATGGCCTTGTCCGGCAGCTGGCGGCCGGTGATGTACCGGTCGGACAGCGCGGCGGCAGCGACGAGGGCGGAGTCGGCGATGGCGACCTTGTGGTGCGCCTCGTACCGCTCCTTGAGCCCGCGCAGGATCGCGACGGTGTCCTCGACGGACGGCTCGCCCACCAGCACCTGCTGGAACCGGCGCTCCAGGGCGGGGTCCTTCTCGATGCGCTCGCGGTACTCGTCCAGGGTGGTCGCGCCGACGAGGCGCAGCTCGCCGCGGGCGAGCATGGGCTTGAGCATGTTGCCCGCGTCCATGGCGCCCTCGCCGCCGGCACCCGCGCCGACGACCGTGTGCAGCTCGTCGATGAAGGTGACGACCTCGCCCTCGGAGGAGGTGATCTCCGCCAGGACGGCCTTCAGGCGCTCCTCGAACTCGCCGCGGTACTTCGCGCCCGCGACCATGGCGGCCAGGTCGAGCGAGATGAGGCGCTTGCCGCGGAGGGACTCGGGGACGTCGCCCGCGACGATGCGCTGCGCGAGGCCCTCGACGACGGCGGTCTTGCCGACGCCGGGCTCGCCGATCAGCACCGGGTTGTTCTTGGTGCGCCGGGACAGCACCTGCACGACCCGGCGGATCTCGGCGTCGCGGCCGATCACGGGGTCGAGGCGGCCGTCGCGGGCGCGCTGGGTGAGGTCGACGCCGTACTGCTCCAGGGCCTTGTAGGTGCCCTCGGGGTTCGCGCTGGTGACGCGAGCGGTGCCGCGCACCGACGGCAGGGCTGCGGCGAGCGCGTCGCGGGACGCCCCCTGGGCGCGCAGGGCGTCGGCCACGCCGGTCTGCCCGGCGGCGATGCCGAGCAGCAGGTGCTCGGTGGACACGTAGTCGTCGCCGAGGCTGCGGGCCTCCGCGTTGGCGGCGTCGAGGACGGCGCCGGTGGCGCGGGACGGCACGGGCTGCGACACGGACTCCCCGGACGCGGCCGGGAGGCCGACGAGCACCGCGCGCACGGCGCGGCCGAGGGCCTGGCGGTCGGCGCCGACGGCGTCGAGCAGGCCGTTCGCGACCCCGCCCTCCTGGGCGAGCAGCGCGTTCAGCAGGTGCGCGGGCTCCAGCTGCGGGTTGCCCGCGGCCGAGGCCTGCTGGATGGCGTCGCCGAGCGCCTCCTGCGTCTTGGTGGTGAGCTTCGCGTCCAACGTCCCCTCCGTGCGGTTCGTGCGGTCTGTGCGGTGCGCGGGCCCGGTGCGGTCCCTGCGCTGTCCTCCGGTGCAACCCGGTCGAAGTTGAGCCTATTCCGCTCAACTCTGTCCCGTCGACCGCGCTGGCGGCGCCGACGGCGCCCGACCGCGGCCCGGCGCGCGGCGTCCCTGGCGGCGAGCCGGCCACCACCCGACCCGACCACCGCCCGACCGGACGCGCGGCGACCTGCCCGCGACGCCCGACCCCGTCACAACTCGCTGTCACAGCACACGTTGACACCTACTCAGGTCACAGGGCGTTGTGACGGAGTTCACGCCCGTGACACACGCCCGACGCACGCGTGTGACATCGCGCGCCGCCGGTGACCTGCGGCGACAGCACCTCGGAGATACGTCCCACGATGTCCGGTCTGCGAGACGTTGATCTGCGCATATGGTGGCAATCCGGACAGCCGATCAGTGATCAATCTCACAAACAGTGCCCGATTCGCCCGAAGAGAGTTGCGTTGCACCAGCCGCGACCAACACTCTTGGACCACTCAGCCGGGTGCTCATCCGGCTCACAGGAATCACTCCTCCGCACCCGCCCGAACGGGTGACCCCCTCCGATCCACCGCCCATCCTCCAGTCACAGCGGACGGCGAACCCTCACCTCGGCAGCCGGTCGAGGACAGCGCCTTCCGCCCCCCGCACAGCCCCTCCGCCGCGTCACCGTCGCCGCCGGCTCCCACCCCCCGACAGCGCCGAGGTGAGCGATGTTCATCTTCATCCTGCAGATCCGGCACATGCTCGACGACCACGCCGAGCTGTACCTGTTCACGGTGTTCTCCGCCCTCGTGTGGGCCCTGTGGATCCTCAAGGTCGCCCTGTCCCGGCGCTACAAGCCCTGGACCGAGGAGCACCACGAGACCACGAGCGTCATCGTCCCCGTCGTCGACGAGCCGCTGGACCTGTTCCGCGACGTGCTCACCCGCGTCACCGAGCAGCACCCCGACGAGGTCATCGTCGTCATCAACGGCAAGCGCAACCCCGACCTCGAGGCCGTGTGCGAGGAGTTCGCGCCGCTCGTGCAGTGGGTGCACACCCCGATCCCCGGCAAGCGCAACGCCGTGAAGATCGGCACCGAGATGTCGAAGTACGACATCACCGTGCTGCTCGACTCCGACACCGTGTGGACGCCCGGCACCCTGAGCGAGCTGATCAAGCCGTTCAAGGACGCGAACGTCGGCGGCGTCACCACCCGCCAGCGCATCCTCGAGCCCAGCCGCTCCTGGATCACCCGCTGGGCGGACTGGCTGGAGAACTCGCGCTCGCTCTACTCGATGCCCGCGCAGTCCGTGCTCGGCCAGGTCGGCTGCCTGCCGGGACGCACCATCGCGTTCCGCCGGCACATCCTCATGGAGGTCATGGACGACTTCATGACCCAGCGGTTCATGGGCGTGTTCCTCGAGGTCTCCGACGACCGCACCCTGACCAACCTCACCCTCAAGCAGGGCTACCGGACGGTCTACCAGCACACCAGCCTCGTCTACACGGACGCCCCGCTGCAGATCAAGAAGCTCTTCAAGCAGCAGCTCCGGTGGGCGCGCGGCTCGCAGTACAACACCCTGCGGATGCTGCCCTGGATGCTCGGGCACGCCCCCGTGCTGTCGATCTTCTTCCTCGCCGACATCATCCTGCCGTTCCTGCTGGTCGGGACGATCGCGGGCTGGGTCTACCGGGCCGCCAGCGGCACCGGCGTCAACCTCTACGAGGCGATGCTCGAGACGTACGGCGCGCAGGCCGGCTGGTTCTGGGTCATCGCGCTGATGGTCGTCTCGTCCGTGCTGTCCATGGCGATCCGGCAGATCCGGCACCTGCAGGAGGTCCCCAGCGACTTCTTCCGGCTGCCGATCTTCATCATCGTCTCGACGTTCTTCCTCATGCCGGTCCGGCTGCTCGGGTTCCTGCGCATGGCGCACGCCTCCGGCTGGGGCACCCGCGCCGGGGCCTACGCCGGTGGCGACCCCGGTCAGGGCGGCGTGGAGCCCGAGGGCGGCGTCGCCACCCTGGAGGCCGAGCTCGACCTGATGTCCCGCCCCGCCCCGGTGGACGTCGTGGACCGGGACGGCGGCCTGCCGACCCAGCGCGACCACGCCACCGACCCGCAGCACGGCACCCCGGTGCCCGCGGGTGTCGCCGCGCACGCGGCGCACGCCGAGCAGGCCGCGTACGGGTCCACCCCCGCGTGGCACACCACCGCCGCCGGCGGCGTCCCCGCCGGTGCCGTCGAGACCGCGCCCGTGGCCGAGGCGACCCGTCGCCAGGCCCGGGCGGCCGCCCCCGCGCCGACCCCGAAGAAGCGGCTGAACCCGCTCGCCGGGATCCCCTACGTGATCGCCGCGGTGATCTTCGCCCTGGAGGCCCTCCTCTATGTCTGACGCACCCGTCCCCCACGGCAAGGCCTGGTGGGCTCCCACCATGGGCCGGATGACCGTCCGCGCGCGCATCGCCACCGCGGTGATCGCCATCGCCCTGCTGGGCATCACCCTCATCGTGTGGAACACCCCCGCGGTGTCCTCCATCGTCAACGCGCAGGCCGACGAGCCGACCGCCGCCGAGCTCGCGCTCCGCGAGCGCAACGCCGAGCTGGAGGGCCAGCTGCAGTCCAGCCAGGCCCAGGCCGACGCCCTGCGGGACGTCCTCGCCGACGAGCAGGCCGCCCGCAAGAAGGGCGAGGAGTCCGCCGCGCAGAACCAGGCGCAGCGCGAGGCCGACGCCGCCGCGGCGGCCGAGGAGGAGGCGAACGCGAGCAGCGGGCGGTCCTCGTCCTCGTCGCGGTCCACCCGCTCGTCCTCGAACCGCGGGACCGCCGCCGCCGCGCCCGCCGCGGGCAGCGACGGCGGGGCCGCCAACCCGAGCAACCCGCGCCCCGAGCAGCCGAGCACGCCGCCCGCCGGGCCGACCAAGCCCACCGCGCCGAGCAAGGCCGCCCTGGTCAACCCGACGCAGCGGTACTTCGGGATGTACACCGAGCAGGCGCCGTTCAACTGGGCGACCTTCGACGACGCCGCGAACGACGTCGGCCGCCAGCAGAACCTCGTCGGCTACTTCGGCGGCTGGGACGAGAGCTTCCGCGCCAACGCGGTCACCCGGTCCTGGGAGCGCGGCATGCTGCCGATGCTCACCTGGGAGTCCCGGCCGATCGGGTCCAAGAACGACGTGGTCGAGGAGCCCGACTACACGCTCCCGAAGATCATCGCCGGGGAGTTCGACGCCTACCTCACGCAGTACGCGAAGGACGTCGTCGCGACCGGGCTGCCGCTGGCGATCCGCCTCGACCACGAGATGAACGGCATCTGGTACCCGTGGGCCGAGCAGACCGGCTCCGGCTCCCCGATCAACGGCAACGGCGTGGGCGACTACGTGAAGATGTGGCAGCACGTCCACGACATCTTCGAGGCCAACGGTGCCAACCAGTACGTGATCTGGGTGTGGGCGCCGAACATCATCAACAACCTGCCCGCCGCGAACCAGGGCCTCGACTTCCTCAAGGCCCTGTACCCCGGTGACGCGTACGTCGACTGGGTCGGCGTCTCCGGCTACCAGCGCCCGCCCTACAAGGCGGACAACGACGCGACCTTCTCGTACACGTTCGACCGGACGCTGGACCAGCTCCGGGCGATCACGGACAAGAAGATCATCCTCGCCGAGGTCGCCGCGTCCGAGACCGGCGGCACCAAGCCCCAGTGGGTGCGGTCGTTCTTCCAGGGCTTCGACCCCGGCCAGAACGACGACATCGTCGGGTTCGCCTGGTTCAACCTCGCGATCACCACCTACGTCGACGGGCAGCTGTCCACCAACGACTGGCGGGTGGACTCGCGGGCCAACAGCCTCGACGCGTTCCGCTCCGGCCTGAACGCCGCGTCGCACCAGTTCGGGGGCACCCCGCTCGGCGACTCCGCGGCGGCCGCCGCCACCTCCGCGGCCGCAGCGGCCGAGGCGCGGACAGCACCGGAGGCGAGCCCGGCGCCCACGACGTCACCGGCGCCCACGCCGACACCCACCCCGTCCGCCACGCCCACGCCCACGCCGACCCCGTCGGCCACGCCGAGCGCGACGCCCAGCCCCACCCCGAGCCCGGCGGCGACCCCGTGACCCGCCGCACCGCCCGGTCCACCAGCCGCATCAGCCGCCCGCAGCGCCCCACCGTGAGGAGCACCCCGATGAACGACGCCTCGCTCGCCGCCGCCACCCTGTCCGCCGAGGACCTGGCCGCGACCGGCCTGCCCTACGACGAGCCCGACACCGAGGGCTCCGGGCCCGGCTCGTCCGGCCCGATCAAGATCAGCGTGTTCGGCACCGGGTACCTCGGCGCCACCCACGCCGTCGCCATGGCGGAGCTCGGCTTCGAGGTCATGGGCGCCGACACCGACCAGGGCAAGGTCGACGCCCTCGCCGCGGGCAAGGTGCCGTTCTTCGAGCCCGGACTGGACCCGCTGCTCGAGAAGCACCTCGCCACCGGCCGCCTCACCTTCACGTCCGACCTGGCCGCCGCCGCGGCGTGGGGCGACGTGCACTTCATCTGCGTCGGCACCCCGCAGATGAAGACCAGCCACGCCGCCAACCTCTCCTACGTGGAGTCCGCGGCGACCACCATCGCCCGCAACCTCACCAAGGACGCGCTGATCGTCGGCAAGTCCACCGTCCCGGTCGGCACCGCCGCGCGGCTGCGCGAGGTCATCGCCGCCGAGCTGCCCGCGGGCCGCAAGGCCGAGCTGGTGTGGAACCCGGAGTTCCTGCGCGAGGGAAAGGCCGTGGACGACACCCTGCACCCGGACCGCATCGTCCTGGGCGGCACGTCGGCGCAGGCCGAGGCCACGCTGCGTGAGGTCTACGCCGGTCCGATCGCCGAGGGCACCCCCGTGGTCGTCACCGACCTGCCGACCGCCGAGCTCGTCAAGGTCAGCGCCAACGCGTTCCTCGCCACCAAGATCTCGTTCATCAACGCGATCTCCACCGTGTGCGAGGCCGCCGGGGCCGACGTCACCGTCCTCGCCGACGCCCTGGGCCACGACGTCCGCATCGGGCGGCAGTTCCTCAACGCGGGCCTCGGCTTCGGCGGCGGCTGCCTGCCCAAGGACATCCGCGCCCTCATGCACCGCGCCAACGAGCTCGGCGCCTACCGGGCGTCCGCGCTGCTGCAGCAGGTCGACGAGATCAACATGGGCCAGCGCGAGCGCGTGCTGGACATGGCGGTCGAGGCGTGCGGCGGGTCCGTGCTGAACCACCGCATCGGCGTCCTCGGCGCGGCGTTCAAGCCCGACACCGACGACGTCCGCGACTCGCCCGCCCTGAACGTCGCGGCGGCCCTGCACCTGCGCGGCGCGCAGGTCACCGTCTTCGACCCCGAGGCCGGCGACACCGCCCGCCGGTCCTTCCCGACCCTGTCCTACGCGACCTCCATCCAGGAGGCCGTCGAGGGCACCGACGTCGTGCTCGTCCTCACCGAGTGGGACGAGTTCGCCAAGGCCGACGCCGAGAAGCTCGCGCCGCTGACCAGCAGCCCGCGCGTCGTGGACGCGCGCGGCAAGCTCGACCCCGCGCGGTGGCGCGCCGCCGGCTGGGAGTTCGCCGGCCTGGGTCGACCCGCCGCCTGACGGCGGCCAGGGACGGGGGCGTCCCGGCGGGACGGCGCGCGGAGGGGGCGCCGCACCACCGGGGCGCCCCCTCTGTCGTGCGCCGGGGCGCCGGGCGTGGTGGGCGTGGGCCCGCTGGCGCGGGGCACACCGCCCGCCGGTGTCCCGGCCCGGGGCGCGCCCTCTCCCCCGGTCCCCGTACCGCCCCACCGTGCACGAGGGGGCGGGACGAGGACCGGGGGCGATGCCTCTGCCCGCCCGGCGCGCGCGGGGGTGGTGGGTGTCGGTGCGCGGTGGTTGGGTGGGCGCACGCGCGGACGACCGCGTCCAGCGCGCCCGACGACCGCAGGAGCACCGGATGTCCACGCGCACCACGCCCCAGCCAGACGGCACCCCCTGCTGGGCCGAGCTCTCCGTCCCGGACCTCGACGCCGCCCGCCGGTTCTACGGCGCCCTGTTCGGCTGGGACTGGCAGATCGGTCCGGCCGAGACCGGGTTCTACAGCCAGGCCCTCGTGGAGGGCCGCCCCGCCGTCGCCCTCAACGGGTACCGCCCCGACCCCGACGCCCCGGTGCAGTGGCTGACCTTCCTCGCCGCCGCCGACGCCACCGCGACCGCCCAGCGCGCCGTCGCCGCCGGGGCGCACCTGCTCGCCGGACCGATGGACGTCATGGACGCCGGGGCGATGGCCGTCCTGCGCGACCCCGCCGGTGCCGTCGTCGCGCTCTGGCAGGCGGGCACCTCCATCGGCGCCGAGGTCGTCGACGAGCACGGGTCGCTCGCCTGGTCCGAGCACATGTCCGACCGGCCGTCCGCGGCCCGCGAGTTCTACCCGGCGCTGTTCGGCCTCGACCTGCAGGACATCAGCGCCCCCGGCTTCGACTACACCACGCTCGTGCGCGGCGAGGAGCCCGTCGCCGGGATCGGCGGCGGCTCCGAGCGGCCCGAGTGGGCGCTCTACCTCGCCGTGGCGGACACCGACGCCGTCGTCGCGCGCGCCCAGGACCTCGGCGCGACCCTGCACCTCGACCCCGAGGACTCGCCCTACGGGCGGCTCGCCGGGATCACCGGGCCGTTCGGCGAGCGGTTCTGGGTGATGGGACCCGTCACGGAGGACGGCGCGGCCGCCGCGACCGCCGGCTGAGGCGGCCCCCACCCGGCGACTACCCTCGACGGGTGCCCGCCGACCTCACGCCCGCCGACGCGTTCCGGCACGCGCCGAACGCCGAGGGCGAGCCGATCCGGACGTTCCACCCCCGACGGGCGGCACTCGGTGAACGCCGGACCACGGCGCTCACCGACCTGTTCCCGCGCCTCGGGTTCTCGGTGCACGACCCCGACCTCGGCCTGCCGCCCACCACCCCCGACGGACTGCTCGACACGGTCGCGCTGTTCGGCCGCACGGCGCCGGTGGTCCTGGAGATCGGCTCCGGCATGGGCGACGCGACGGCCACGATGGCGGCCGCCGACCCCGGGCGCGACTACCTGGCGGTCGAGGCGCACCTCCCCGGCATCGCCAACCTCCTCGCGCTGGTGGACGACGCCGGGCTGACGAACGTCCGCGTCGCGCACGGGGACGCGCTCGACCTGGTCCGCCGGCTCGTCGCCGAGTCGTCGCTGGACGCGGTGCACGTGTACTTCCCGGACCCCTGGCCCAAGGCCCGGCACCACAAGCGGCGGATCATCGCCCCGGCGCACGTCGCGCTGCTGCGCTCGCGCCTGCGGCTCGGCGGGACCCTGCACTGCGCGACCGACTGGGCGCCGTACGCGGAGCAGATGCTCGAGGTCGTCGCCGCGGACCCCGGCCTCACGAACCCGCACGAGGGCTACGCCCCGCGCCCGGCGCACCGGCCGGTGACGAAGTTCGAGCAGCGCGGCCTCGACGCCGGCCGCCCGTCCCACGACGTCATCGCCACCCGCACCCGCTGACCCCGCCTCCCGCGCGCCAGGGCTGCCGCCGACGCATCGAGACGGTGGGCCCGGCCGGGCGGGTGGCCGGGGCGTGCGGGGTCAGGCGGGGGTTGTGAGGGTGTCGAGGCGGACGACGCGGTCGGCGGTGCGGACCGCGCCGGGGCGGTGCGCGATGACGAGCACGGTGCGGCCGCGCGCGGCCTCGGCGAGCGCGTCCTGGATCTCTGCCTCGGTCTGGACGTCGAGCTGGCTGGTCGCCTCGTCCAGCACGAGCACCGGGGCGTCCAGGAGCAGGGCCCGGGCGATGGCGACGCGCTGGCGCTGACCGCCCGACAGCCGCTCCCCCATCTCCCCGACGCGCGTGGCGTACCCGTCGGGCATGGCGGTGATCGCGTCGTGCAGGGCGGCGCGGCGGCACGCCTCCTCGAGCTGCTCGTCGGTGGCGTCGGGGGCGGCGAGCCGGAGGTTCGCCGCGAGGGTGTCGTTGAACAGGTAGGTGCTCTGCGAGACGACGGCGACGTGGCGGCGCAGGTCGTCCAGCGCGAGGTCCCGCACGTCGACACCGCCGAGCAGCACGCGGCCGCCGTCGGGGTCCCAGGCGCGGGTCAGCAGGTTGACGAGGGTGGACTTGCCCGAGCCGGACGCGCCCACGACGGCGGTGGTGCTCCCGGCGGGGACGTGCAGGTCGAGCCCGTCGAGGACCGGACGCCGCTCGACGTCCCCGGCCGCCGCGGCGAGCGCCACGGCGGTGGGGTCGTCGGGGTCGAGGTCGGGCGCCGGGTAGGTGAACCGGATGCCCTCGAACCGCAGGTCGAGCGGCCCGTCGGGCACTGCGACGGGCTGCGCGGGCGAGGTGGTCGCGGGGGCGGCGTCGGTGATCCGCCAGATGCGGCGGGCGGACGCGAACGCCTGCTCCAGGTCGGGGGCGACGTCCTCGACCGCGAGCACGGGGACGAACACGGCGAGCGAGACGACCACGGCGACGGCGTAGTCGGACCAGTCGAGCGCACCGGAGGACACCCGGGCAGCGCCGACCAGGGCGACGGTGGCGGCGGCCGCGACGGTGAGCACGGCGTTGGCGGCACGACGGCGGGCGGTCCACACGCCGAGCCGGGTGAGGCCGCCGTCGACCTCCTCGGCGAGGGCCCGCGCGTCCGCGCGGCGACGGTCGGCGGCACCGAACGCGAGCACCTCGCGCACGCCCTGGAGCGACTCGGTGACGAGCTGGGCGATGCGCCCGCGTGCCGCACGGACCTCGGTGGCGGCCGCACCGGCGCTGTTGCGACCCCACCCGGGGACGAGCGCGCCGACGGCGAGCAGGAACGGCAGCAGCACGAGCGCGAGCACGGGGTCGGAGCCGACCGCGAGCCACACCAGGACGACCACGGGGACGACGACCGCCGCGACCGCGGGCACCAGGGTGTGCGCGAAGAACACCTCGACCCGGTCGACGTCCTTGGTCGCCCGGTTGACGAGGTCGCCCGTGCGGCGGGACAGCACGCCCGCGGGTGACTGCGGGGCGAGCCGGTCGTAGAAGTCGACGCGCAGCATCGCCAGCGCGCGGAACGCCACCGCGTGCCCGGTGAACTGCTCCAGGTAGCGCAGCACGCCCTTGACCAGCGACAGCACGACCAGCGTCCAGACGAGCCCGGCGACGGGCTGGTCGGGGACCTCGGCGACGCGGGCGACCCCGCCCGCCGCGATGCCGAGCAGGGCGATGCCGAGCAGCTGCCCGAGCACGCGGCAGACCAGGGACGCGACGAGCGGCGCGAGCACGGGTCGGCCGAACCGGATCAGCCGCCGCGAGATCGCGGCCCGGCTCAGCGGTGCGTCCGGGGTGGTGGGGCCGCTCGACGTGGCCGCACGTCCGGCTCCGGCGGGGGCCGCGGTGGGGCCGGAGGTGGTGGGGGCGCTCACGGACGGGCCTCCTGCTCGGTGGTCGTGGCGGAGGTCGCGGTCGTCCCGGCCGCGCCGGGCGACGGCGGTGCGGCCGGCGAACGCGGTGGTGCTCCGACGGTCGAGAGGTCCAGGGCACGGGCGTAGTACGAGTCGATGCTGCCCAGGGCGTCGGGCGGGCCCTGCTCCACGATGCGCCCCTCGGCGAGGACGAGGACCTCGTCGGCGCCGCGCACGGTGCTCAGCCGGTGCGCGACCACGACGACGGTCCGCCCCTCGCCCGCCCGGTCGAGGGCCTCGACGAGCGCCCGCTCGGACGCGGCGTCGACCTGGCTGGTGGGCTCGTCCAGCAGCAGCACGGGCGCGTCCTTGAGCAGCGCCCGGGCGACGGCGAGCCGCTGCGCCTGGCCGCCCGACAGGGACAGGCCCCGCTCCCCCACCCGGGTCGCCAGCCGGTCGGGGAAGCCCCGGACGTCGTCGGCGAGGTTGGCCTGCGCGAGGACGTCCCACAGCAGGTCGTCGTCGGCGTCGGGGGCGGCGAGCCGCAGGTTGTCGGCGAGGGTGCCGGTGAACAGGTAGGTCGTCTGGGCGACGACGGCGGTCTGCGCCCGGACCCACGCGACGGGCACGGTGGTGGCGTCGTGGCCGCCGACCCGGACGACGCCGGAGCCGGGCCGCAGGTGGGCCTGGAGCAGGGCCGCGACGGTGCTCTTGCCCGAGCCGGAGGGGCCGATGAGCGCGGTGCGCCCGCCCAGCGGGACGGTGAACGACACGTCGCCCAGCACCGGGTGACCGCCCGGGTAGGCGAACGACACGTGCTCCAGCGCCAGCGCCTCGGGTGTCGCGGCACCGCCGGGCGCGGCGGGTGCGGGCTCGCGATGATCCACGTGGAACGTGCTGGTCACGGGCTCGCGGACGCCCGGTGCGTCGGCGGCCACGGCGTGCTGCGCGAGCACGGCGTCGATCTCCCGCACGGACGCGCGCCCGCCCATGCCGACGTAGAAGAAGGAGCCGACCCGGTCGAGGGGCTCCAGCAGCACGGTCGACACCAGGACGACCGCGACGGCCTGCCCGGGCGTGATCGCTCCGTCACGCAGCCGCACGACGGCGAGGCCCGCGGCGGCGGTGACCATGGCGAGCGAGAACGACGAGTCGATGACGAGCAGCACGAGCTGGTTGCGGGCGAGCAGGCTCATCACCATGCGGCGCAGGTGCTCGGCGCCGCGGGCGAGCTCGGCGCCCTTGGCGGTCGCGCGCCCGAACGCGGTGGACGTCGGGAGCCCCTGGATCGCGTCGAGGAACTGCGCGGCGAACCGTCGCGACGTCATCCGGTACTGCACCGAGACGCCCCGGAACGCCTTCTGGAACCCGCCGACCAGCAGCGGGATGGCGGGCAGCGCGAGCGCGAGCCACCCGGCGACCACCCAGTCCACGGCCACGCCGAGGGCGACGAGCGCGACGACGGGGACGGTCATCGAGGCGATGATCGGGAACTTGAACGTCGCCTCGTACCCGGAGGCGCGCTCGACGCCGTCGGTGGCGGTCGAGACGAACCGGCCGGAGCGCTCCTGGGTCCGGAACGCGACGCCGAGGCGGAATACCTGGTCGAGCAGGACGTCGCGCCGCACGGACTCGCGCGGGCCGACGGCGCCGAGGCTCAGGCGCGGGCCCGCGAACGCGGCAGCACCGAGCACGACGACGCCCGCGACGAGCGCGAGCACGGCGAGCGGCGGGACCCCGTCGCCGGTGCGCGCGGCGTCGATCACGGAGCCGAGCGCGAGGTAGGCCGTGGTGGTGCCCGCGGCGACCAGCCAGGTCAGGGCGGCGGGGACCAGGGCGACGCGTCGCGGCAGGGGCGGCGTCGGGACGACGGGCGGGCCCACGGGCTCGGCGCCCGGGTGCGCCGGGCGGCCGGGACGACCGCCGGGGTGCGCGGACCCGCCGGGGCGCCCTCCCGGGTGTCCGGACCCGCCGGGGTGCCCCTTCGCCCCGGGATGACGCGCACCCTCGGCATGACCCCCACCCCCGGGGTGACCCGCGGGCCCCGGGTGACCAGGACGCCCGGCGTGGCCGGTCGCCCCAGGGTGACCAGCGCGCGGGCCGGGAGCACCCGGCGCCGCCGTGGCACCCGGTCCCGGGATCGTGCTCTGCCCGGTGGGGTGGTCTCCGGTCGCGCCATCGGGGCGTCCGGTGGGGGGCGTGGTCATGCGTCGTCCTCGTGCGAGTGGGGGGAGGTGAGGAGAGGTGTGGCGCTCACGGTGCCACGCGGCGCGGTCCCGCGCGACATCGTGCGCCGAGCCTGGGGACGACGCGGCCGGAGCCGCGCCGCCCCCAGGGCTCAGGTGGTGCTCAGGCCAGCGCGACCGCGCCGGCCGACCGGCGACGGCGGTAGCCCACCGCCGTCAGCAGGGCGCCGAACAGCAGCAGCGCCGCGGCGTACCCGAGCGGGCCCGACGGGTCGCCACCGGTGGTCGCCAGGGACCCGGACGCGGCGTCGCACTCGACCTCCGCGCCCAGCGGCAGCGTGAACGACACCGGGTCGAGGGCAGCACCGGCCTGGTAGAAGCCCTCGAACACCGTGGCACCCGCCTGGGTGAGCGTCGCGGGGACCCCGGACCAGGAGACCTGGTTCGCGCCCGAGGACGCCGACCCGGAGGACAGCGCCAGGGTCGCCAGGGCGACGCGCGACGAGCCGGACGGGCTGGTGACCGTCATCGTCAGCGTCGCCGACGAGGCGCTGGTCACCCGGACCGTCGGGTCGGAGAACGTCAGGTCCAGCTGGCCGGAGTGCCCGGTGAAGTGCACGCCGCCGTCCCAGGACGTGGCGCCCGCGGCGGCCGTGGTGTTGTACCGGCCGGAGCCGCCGGACCAGGTCCACGGACCGCTGCCCGAGACGCCGGACGCGCTGATCGACCCGTTGGCGATCGGCCCGGTGACGTAGGTGCGGAACGAGTCCCGCACGCCCCAGGTGAACGACGCCCCCGACACGGCGCGGGCCACGCAGGTGGGCTGCGCCGCGGTGACGGTGATCGGGAACTCCAGGGTCTGGTTCGCCCCGATCAGCACGAGGGTGTGCGCCCCGGCGGGGGTGGACGCCGGGATCGTGAACGTCACGGCGAGGACACCCGCCGCGTCGGCGGTCAGGCCGCTGGCGAGCACGACCGGGTCGGAGTGCAGCTCGAGGCGGATGCCGCCCTCACCGGCGCCGAAGCCCCCGGCGGTGAGCGTCAGCTCGCCGCCCGCGACCACGGATCCCTGCTCCGACAGGCCCTGGACCTCGCGGACCGGGGTGGTGTCCACCGGGGTGGTGGGCGTCGTCGGGTCCGTGGGGACCGTCGGGGTGGTCGGCGTCGTCGGGGTCCCGCACTCGGTCGCGGCCCCCAGCGGCAGGCTGAACGTGATCGGGTCCAGCGGTGCACCGGCGGCGTAGAAGCCCGCGAACGCGGTGCTGCCCGCGGCCGTGAGCGTCGCCGGGACACCGGCGTACGTGATGCGGGTCGCGTCCGAGGTGGACGTGCCGCGCGACAGGTCGAGCGTGGCGACCTCGACGCGCGAGGGCGCCGCGGTGCCGGAGGTGACCGACATGATCAGCGAGGCGGTGGTGGCACCGGTGACCCGGACCTCCGGGCTCGCGAACGTGAGGTCGAGCTCGCCCTCGTGACCGGTGAACCGCACGCCGCCGGACCAGACCGCCGTGGCGAGCCCGTCCTTCGCGACCTGACCGGTGCCCGCGGACCAGGTCCAGGGGCCGGTGCCGGTCACGCCGGTGGTGGAGATGGTGCCGGCCGCGATCGGGCTGGTGATGTAGGAGCGGAACGACTCGCGCACGCCCCAGGAGAAGGTGCCGCCGGTGATGGCGACGCAGGTCGGCTGCTCGCCACCCGGCTGCTCGCCACCGGGGTTCTCGCCGCCCGGGTTCTCGCCGCCCGGGTTCTCGCCGCCCGGGTTCTCGCCGCCCGGGTTCTCGCCACCGGTCGTCGCGAAGGTGAGCGGGACGGCGTGCTCGTTGACCGCCTGGACCGCGCCACCGGCACCGGTCGTGAACACCGCGAGGGTCCCACCGGCCAGCGCCTTGGCGTCCAGCGTCGCCTTGTCGATCGTCACGGTCCACGTGAAGTCCGCCGTGCCGTCACCGTTGTCCGACCACTTCAGGTACGGAGCCGCGTCGTTCGCGTCCTGCACCCACCGCGAGTACGCGTTCGTGCGCGCCGAGGACGGCGCGTTCTGCGACGGCTGCCACGTCTCGGCCAGCCACCCGATCTGCGCGTAGAACCCGGCCGGAGCACCCGGCACCGGGTACTGCGCCACCGCCGAGGTGTCGTAGTTCGTACCCGTCACCGTGATCGTCGCGCCCGCCGGGTCCAGACCCGTCGACTGCGAGACCGCCAACGTCGGGGTGGACGGGGTCGTCGGCTCGGCCGCGAAGGTGAGCGGGACGGCGTGCTCGTTGACCGCCTGGACCGCGCCACCGGCACCGGTCGTGAATACCGCGAGGGTCCCACCGGCCAGCGCCTTGGCGTCCAGCGTCGCCTTGTCGATCGTCACGGTCCACGTGAAGTCCGCCGTGCCGTCACCGTTGTCCGACCACTTCAGGTACGGAGCCGCGTCGTTCGCGTCCTGCACCCACCGCGAGTACGCGTTCGTGCGCGCCGAGGACGGCGCGTTCTGCGACGGCTGCCACGTCTCGGCCAGCCACCCGATCTGCGCGTAGAACCCGGCCGGAGCACCCGGCACGGGGTACTGCGCCACCGCGGAGGTGTCGTAGTTCGTGCCCGTCACCGTGATCTGCGCACCCGCCGGGTCCAGACCCGTCGACTGCGACACCGCCAGCGTCGGCGTCGCGGGCTCCGGCTCGGTCCCGGGGTCGGTGCCCGGGTCGGTGCCGGGGTCGGTCCCCGGGTCAGTGCCCGGATCGGTCCCCGGGTCAGTGCCCGGATCGGTCCCCGGGTCAGTGCCCGGATCGGTCCCGGGGTCGGTGCCCGGCTCCTCGGCCGCGGCGAACGCGATCGGGACCGACTTCTCGTTGCCCGCCTGCACCACGCCCTTGCCGCCCACGGTGAACACCGCGAGCTGCCCGCCGTCGATCGCGACCGCGTCCAGCGCGGCCTTGTCGATGGTCACGGTCCAGGTGAAGTCGGCGAGGCCGTCCTCGCCGATGGTCCAGCCGACGTAGGCGCCGCCGGTCGTGGTGTCCTCGACCGCGACGTTGTAGGCGTTGCTGCGCGCCGTCGACGCGGCACCCTCGGAGGGCCGCCACGTCGGGGCGAGCCAGCCGATCTGCGCGTAGAACCCCGCGGTGTAGGGGCCCTGCGTGAAGTTCGGGTTGAAGTTCTCGCCCGTGACGGTGATCGTCGCGCCCGCCGGGTCCAGCCCGGTGGTCTGCGACACGGTGAGGGTCGCGCCCTCCGCCGCGACCGCGGGCGTGGCCGCGAGCGCGGACGCCCCTCCTACGACCAGCGCGACGAGCGCGCTGGTGACCGCGCGCCAGGCGCGGGTCCTCGTTCCTCGGTGCATCGTCTCCCTCTCCGGCCCGGGGTCCCGGGCGATCGTGCGGTCCGTGGCCCTCGGCGGGCGCCGGTCCGTGCCTGTCACAGCTGCTGGTCCTGCGCGGTGGCCTCCGCGCGGCGGCGCGCGGCGCGCACACCGGCGACACCCGCGACGGTGGCCGCGAGCGCCGCGGCGACGGCGGTCCCGCCGATCACCCACGGCGCGGCCCCGCTGCCGCCGTCGGGCTCCTCGGCCTCGGGGGCGACGGCGACGGTGGTCGCCTCGGTCGAGGGCTCCGGCGTCGGCTCCGGCGTGGGCTCGGCGGTCGGCTCCGGCGTCGCCTCGGCGGCGGCCGCGGTCGCGAACGTCACCGGGGTGAAGGACTCGTTGTTCGCGTTGGTCACCCCGTGCGCACCGAAGGTGATGACGCCGCAGGTCACCTGGAGGCAGTCGACCTCGACGGTGCCCCCGGCGGCGTCGAGCGCGGTGAGCGTCGAGCCGGGCACGACGAGGTCGGCGGTCCAGGACCCGTCGGCGGCGACCTCGCCGCCGTTCGCCTCGACGGCCGTGGTCGACCCGGGGAACGCCACGAAGCGCTGGTACCCGGCGTTCTCCTGACCCTGCACGTCGACCGCGTACCGGTACTGCGTGCCGGACACGCCGCCCGCGCTCGGTCGCCACGCGTCACCCGCGGCGGGGTCGATCCAGCCGAACAGCACGTAGATGCCGCCGAAGCCGCCGGTGACGGACTGGAAGCCGGTGCCGTGCAGCTGGACGGTCGTGGGCGCGTCGGCGGCGAGGCCCTCGGCCCCGGTGACGTCGACGAGGGGCGCGGCGAGGGCCGGGGCGGCGACGGTGAGCGTCGCGGCGGCGGCGAGGGCCCCGGTCGCGAGGGCGCGGCGCAGGGTGCGGGTCATCGGTGGTCCTCCGGGGTGGTGCGGTCGGGCAGGACGATCAGGTCGCCGGTGCGGGGGTGGGTCAGCACCTCGACGCGGTGCCGGTAGACCTCGCCGAGCAGGTCGGCGCGCAGCACCTCGGCGGGGGTGCCGAGCGCGCGGGCTCGACCCTCCCCGAGCAGCAGGACGCGGTCGGCGTAGGCGGCGGCGAGGCTGAGGTCGTGGAGCACGGCGACGACGGCGTGCCCGGCGCGGGCGAGGTCGCGCGCCTGGGCGAGGACCATCTCCTGGTGCCGGATGTCGAGGGCGGCGGTCGGCTCGTCCAGCAGCAGCACGGGGGTGGCCTGGGCGCGTGCCCGGGCGTACGCGGTGCGGGCCTTCTCGCCGCCGGACAGCGTCGGGAACCGGCGGTCCGCGAGGTGCAGGACGTCGGCGGCGGCCGCGGCCTCGGTGACGTGCCGGTCGTCGTCGTCCTCGGCGGCGGTGCCGCGCCACGGGGAGCGGCCCATGCGGACGACCTCGGCGACGGAGAACGGGAAGCTCAGCCGGTGCTCCTGGAGCAGCACGGCCCGGCGGCGGGCGAGGTCGGCCACGGGGACGTCCTCGATCGCGGTCCCGGCGGAGGTCACGGTGCCCCGGGTGGGCCGCAGGTCACCGGCGAGCAGCCCGAGCAGCGTGGACTTCCCGGCCCCGTTGGGCCCGACCACGGCGAGCAGCGAGCCGGGCTCGACGTCGAGGTCGACCCCGTCGAGCAGGGTCACCCCGTCCACGTCGAACCCGACCCCGCGCAGCACGATCGCGCCCGCCGACGCCGCGTGCGGAGAAGCGGGCCCAGGATGTCCGGGATGTGCCGCAGGTTCTGCGCACTCGGCGGCAGGGCGGGTCCGGGCCCGCAGGGCCCGCAGCGCGCGCGGGCTCATGCCCAGCCCCCGGCCTGCTTGCGGGTGCGGCGGATGAGCCAGAAGAAGAACGGCCCGCCGACCAGCGCCGTCAGCATCCCGATGGGCAGGTCCGCGTACGCGACGGCGGTCCGGGCGACGAGATCGGCGGCGAGCAGCAGCACCGCCCCGCCGAGCGCGCTGAGCGGCACCAGCACCCGGTGCCCGGGGCCGACGGCCATCCGGATCAGGTGCGGCACGACGAGGCCGACGAACGCGATGATCCCGCAGAACGCCACCGCCGCCGCGGTGAGCAGCGCGACCCCGACGATGCTGACGATCCGCAGCCGCTCGACGTCGACCCCGACGTGCCGGGCGGCGCGCTCGCCGAGGGCGAGCAGGTCCAGCCGCCGGGCGACGAGGAGCGCGACGACGAGGCCGACGGCCACGAACGGCGCGACGACGGCGACGTACTCCCACCGGGTGCCGTTGAGCGACCCGAGCTGCCAGAACACGATCTGCTCGCGCGCCTGGGTGTCGGCGAGGAAGGTGAGGAAGGCGATCCCGGCCCCGGCGACGGCGTTCACGGCCACGCCGGTGAGCACGAGCGTGACGACCTCGGTGCGCCCGCCCGACCGGGCCAGCAGGTACACGGCGAGCGTGGTGACCAGGCCGCCGACGAACGCGAGCGCCGCCGACGTGAACGCCCCGAGGAACGTCAGGTTGAACACGATCCCGGTGCAGGCCGCGAGTGCCGCGCCGGACGAGACGCCCACGACGCCGGGGTCGGCGAGGGGGTTGCCGAACACGCCCTGCATGACGGCCCCGGCGGTGGCGAGCGCGGCCCCGGCCAGGATCGCCATGACGACGCGCGGGAACCGGATGGTCCACAGGGCGGCGTCACCGTTGGGGTGGCTGGGCAGCGTGCCGACGTCGAGCCCGAGGCGGTGCAGGACGGAGCCGAGCACCTCGGCGGGCGGGACCCGCAGCTGCCCGGTCCCGGCAGCGACGACGGCGAGCACGAGCAGCAGCACCGTCAGCCCGAGCGCGAGCGGCAGCACCCGGCGGTGCCGCGTCCGCGTCAACGGCGCGGGAGCCGACGCCCCGGACGACGCGGTGCGCGCGCCGGCGTCCCGCAGCGCCGTCACGAGGCGTCCGGCGCGTAGAACGCGCGGGCGAGGGCGTCGAGCGTCTGCGCCGACGTCGGGCCGAACGACAGCACCTGGTTGTCGGCCATGTCGACCACGCGGCGGTGCTGCCCGGCGGGCGTCTCGGCGACGGCGGGCAGCTGCTCCAGCAGGCCGTCGACGCCGCCGACGGACTCGAGCCCCTTGGTCATGACGAGCACGAGGTCGGGCTGCGCGGCGACGAGCCCCTCGTCGGTGACGGGTCGCATGCCCTGCCAGCCGATCTCGCCCGCCACGTCCACGGCGCCGAGCGCCCCGATGAGGGAGTCCGCGCCGGAACCCTCGCCGAACAGGTAGTACACGCCGGCCTGCCCGCGCAGGTAGAGGAACACCACCCGCAGCCGGTCGGCGGGGTCGGTGGGGGCGAGCCGGTCGATCTGGGCGGTGACGTCCTCGATCTCGGCGGCGGTGCGCGCGGCGAGGGTCGCGCCCTCGTCGGGCAGCCCGACGGCGGCGGCGACCGACGTGATCAGGTCCCCGACCGTGTCGAGGTCGCGGTGGGAGTCCACGACGACGACGGGGATGCCCGCGTCGCGCATCTGCAGGACCGTGTCCCACGGGCCGAGGGTGGTGTCCGTGATGATGAGCGTCGGCGCGAGGTCGAGGATCGCCTCGCCGCTGAGCTCGTGCCCGTTGGTGGTGACCAGCGGCAGGTCGGCGATCTCGGGGAACGTCGAGGACGTGTCGCGGCCGACCACGCTGTCCCCGAGGCCGAGCTCGTAGACGATGCGCGACGTCGAGCCGTAGAGGTCGAGCGCGAGGATCCGGCTGGTGTCGGTGACGGTCACCTCGGCGCCCTGCGCGTCGGTGACGGTGGCGGGCAGCGCGGGGTCGGGGTCGGCCGCGACGGGGTCCACCGGCGTCGCCACGGAGACGGCGGTCTGCTCGCCTTCCCACGCGCGGGGGTCGTCCAGCGGCGTGACGTCCGCGAGCGCGGGCCGGTCCCCGGCGGCCGCCGCCGTCGATCCCCCGCCTCCGGGGGTGAGCCCCGTGCAGCCCGCGAGCAGGGCCACGGCCGCGGATGCGACGAGCGCCGCGAGGGTCCGGCGGGTGCTGCGGTGGCGCGAGGCCGGGCCGGACGGGCGACGCAGGGGCATGACGGGCGACTCCAGGTGCAGGTGGCTCGCGCGGTGGCGCCGTCGTCGGGGCCGGATCGCGAAGGTGAGCCAAACCTAAGTTAGTGGAGCCTTGCCTGACAAGACACGGTGTCAGAAAAGACAAACCGGACACCCGTTCGGGTGAGAGCCCCCGCCCGGCACCCGCGCGCGCCTCGCCCTAGCCTGAGCGCGTGCCGACCACCCCCCGACCCGAACCCAGCCCGCAGGAGCGCGCCGACCGGCTCAAGGAGCGGGTCTACGTCACGTTCGCGGCGCTCGCCGTCGTCCTGACGCTGCGCTCGCACGGCGAGGTCAGCGCCGGCGTCGCCGCCACGACCCTCGCCATCACCGTCGGCGGCACGCTGCTCGCGGTGCTGCTCGCCGACGTCGTCGCGCACCTCGCGGTGCACGCGTCCCTGCCGAGCCCGGCCGAGGCCCGGCACATGGTCGCGGTGTGCACGGGCGCGCTCGGCGTCCTCGTGCTGCCGATGATCTTCCTCGGCGTCGCGGGCGGCGGGGGCTGGACCGTCGACGCGGCGCTCCAGGCGTCGACGATCGCGCTCGTGGTGAGCCTGGGCGTCGTCGCCCGCATCGCCGTCCGCCGGCTGCCGATCCCGAAGGCGCAGCGGCTGCTCGTCCTGGTCACCGTCGTCGCCCTCGGCTTCGCGGTCGTCGCCCTGGAGCTCCTCGCCCACGGCTGACGACCGACCCCCGGGTGACCCGGGTCGCGCCGGTCAGGCCCGGCGGTCACCCTTCGGGTCCCGCTCGGCCGCGCGCGCGGCGTCGCGCTCGCGCAGGCGCTGCTCCTCGCGCTTCACCTCGGCCTGGGTCGCCCGCTCGCGGTGCAGCCACTCCGGGCTCTCCGCGATGATCGCGTCGATCTCCTCGGTCGTCAGCGGGTCGGTGAGGCCGGCACGGGCGAGCCCGGACGTCGAGATGCGCAGCCGCGCCGCGACGACCGCGCGCGGGTGCGGGCCCGTGCGGCGCAGCTCGCGCAGCCACTCCGGGGGCGTGCGCTGCAGCTCGTCCAGCTCGGTGCGGGACACCGGGCCGTCCTGGAACTCCGCGGGCGTCGCGGGCAGGTAGACCCCGAGCTTCGCCGCGGCGGTCGCGGGCTTCATCGTCTGGGACGTGCGCACGCGCGGCGCGGGGGCGTCGGCGGGTGCGGCGGGCTGCTCGGGCTGGTCGGTCACCGCACCAGGATACGGACCACGGGGCCCGGGCCGCGCCCCGCCGCCGACTACGCTGGTCGGGATGTCCGAGCAGCCTCCCACCCCCACCGACCCGCCGGCGTTCCGGCTGCTCCTCGTGCCCGGCGTCGTCCCCGCCTCCTGGGTGCGGACCTGGCGCGAGCGCGTCGCCGACGTGCGGCTCGACCTGGTGCACGCGCCCGCCGCCGAGGCCGCCGCGGTCCTCGCCGCCGGGGACGCCGACGCGGCCCTGCTGCGGCTGCCCGTCGACCGGGACCTGCTGTCCGCGATCCCGCTGTACGTCGAGACCACCGTCGTCGTCCTCCCGAAGGACCACCTGCTCACCGCGCTGGACGAGGTCACCCCCGCCGACCTCGCCGACGAGACCCTGATCACCCCCGCCGACGACGTCCTGCGCTGGACCGACCCGCCCGGCGAGCCCTCCCTGCTCCCCGCCCCCGCCACGACGGAGGACGCCGTCGCCCTCGTCGCCTCCGGCGTCGGGCTCCTCGTCGTCCCCCAGTCCCTCGCGCGGCTGCACCACCGGCGTGACCTCACCTACCGTCCCTTCGCGGCTGCCGCCGGGGATGCCGCCCCGACCGTCCCCGCGTCGCGCACCGCCCTCGCGTGGGCCGCGGAGCGCGACGGGGACCCGCTGGTCGAGGAGCTCATCGGGATCGTCCGGGGGCGGACCGTCAACAGCTCGCGCGGCCGCGGCGGCGCGGGCGCAGGAGCCGGCGCTGCGTCCGACGGCGGGGGCCGCAACGGCGCCGGGCGCGGCGACGCG
>NZ_RFFI01000059.1 GCF_003696205.1 Cellulomonas triticagri | reverse complement strand
GCACCGCGCGCGCACCGGCGGCGAGCGCCGCGGCGGGGCCGGACCCCGGGGGGTCCTCCCGCACCCGCCGCGGCCACGGGGAGGTCGCCGTGCCGGGGTCGGCGACGAGGACCACGTCGGGCACGCTCGGCCGCAGCCCGGTCAGCAGCCGGTCCAGCACCGCCCGTCCGCCGACGTCGAGCGCCGTCTTGTCGACGCCGCCCAGGCGCCGTGCCGTGCCCCCGGCGAGCACCACCGCCGCCACGTCCGGCCCGGACGCCGGACCCGGCGCGGCGTCGCGGGTGGTGCGGGTGGCGCGGACCGTCCCGGTACCGTCGGGATCCGCCAGGGTCAGCACGTCGTCCGCCAGGTCGCGCACGTCCTCGGGGTCGTGCGTGACGAGCAGCACCGGCCGGGACCCGATCGCGGCGCGCAGCACCCCGCGGACGCGTCGCCGGGTCGCCGCGTCCAGCGACGCGAACGGCTCGTCGAGCAGCAGCAGCGCCGGGTCCGGGGCGAGCGCCCGGGCGAGGGCCACCCGCTGCGCCTGGCCGCCGGACAGCCGGTCGGTGCGCACGGCCGCGCGGTCGACCAGGCCCAGCCGCGCGAGCCACCCGTCGGCGGCCACCCGCGCCGCACCGGCCGGTGCCCCGGTCGCCCGCAGCCCGAACGCGACGTTCTCGCGGGCGCTGAGGTGCCCGAACAGCCGGAGGTCCTGGAACACCAGGCCGCAGCGGCGCCCGGCGCTCGGGACGTGCACCCCCGGGCCGTCGAGCACGTGTCCGCCCAGCCGCACGTCCGTGCCGGGCGCGGTCGGCACGAGTCCCGCCAGCGCACCCAGGGCCGTCGACTTGCCGGTGCCGTTCGGGCCGAGCAGCGCCACGACCTGTCCCGGGGCGACGGTCAGCCGCAGGTCGAGGTGCAGGTCGCCGCGGGTGACGACGAGCCGCGCCGTCAGGCCGTCCTGCCGGTCCGCGCTCATCCGAGCACCCGTCCGGCCCATCGGCCGTGCAGCGCGACGAGCGCGACGAGCGACAGGGCCACGAGCAGCAGCGAGAGCGCCACCGCCGCGTCGGGGTCGCGCTCCATCGCCTCCTGGATCGCCAGGGGCATGGTCCGGGTCGTCCCCGGGAAGCTCCCGGCGAAGGTGACCGTGGCGCCGAACTCGCCGAGCGCGCGGGCGAAGCACAGCACCGCCCCGGCGACGACGCCCGGCGCGACCCGCGGCAGCGTCACCCGGCGGAACGTGTACCACCGGTCGGCGCCCAGCACCGCCGCGGCCTCGTCCGCACCGCGCGGGGCCGCACGCAGCGTGCCCTCGACGGACAGCACGAGGAAGGGCAGCGCCACGAAGGTCTCCGCGAGGACGACGGCGACGGTGGTGAACGGGACCGTGACCCCGAACCAGGCGTCGAGGTGGGCGCCGAGCAGGCCGCGTCGGCCGAGCAGCATCAGCAGGGCCACCCCGCCGACGACGGGTGGCAGCACGACCGGGAGCGTCACCAGCGCCCGCAGCACGCCCGTCCCGGGCAGGTCCGCGCGGGCGAGCACCCACGCCAGCGGGACGCCCAGGACCAGGGACAGCAGCGTCGCCGCCGTCGCGCAGCGCAGCGACAGCCAGAGCGCCTGCCCCACCTCGGGGGCGGCCAGCACGGTGCCGGCGCCGGACCAGGGTGCGCGCGACACGAGCGCGACCAGCGGCAGCAGCAGCACCAGGACGGCGGCCGCCGCCGGGAGGGCGAGCACCAGGGGGACGCGTGGGCCGGCGCGGTGCTCGGCGGGCCGCGGGCGCACGGGGGGCCGGGTGCGCGTCATGGCACCTCGAAGCCCGCCTCGGTGAGCACCTGACGGCCCTGCGCCGACCGGACGAGCGCCACGAAGGCGCGCGCGGCGTCCGGGTTCGGTGCCTCGGTGAGCACCGCGACCGGGTAGTCGGTGCTGCTCCGCACGTCGTCCGGCAGCGGGATCCCCCGCACCGACTCGCCTGCGGCGAGGACGTCGGTCCGGTAGACGAGCGCGGCATCCACCTCGCCGAGCACCGCACGGGTGAGCGCGGCCGTGACGTCCTTCTCGTAGGTGTCGGGCGTGGGGGTGATCCCGGCAGCCGCGAACGCGTCGGCGGCCGCGGCACCGCAGGGCACCTCGGGGGCGCACAGCGCGAGCGTGACGCCGGGGTCGGCCAGGTCCGCCAGCGACGTGATCCCGGCGGGGTTGTCGACCGGGACCACGATCTCGAGGGTGTTGCGCGCGACCACGACCGGCTCGTCCGCCAGGTCGCCGACGAGCGCCATCGTCGGGGTCGAGGCGGTCGCCAGCACGTCGGCCGGCGCACCGGCGAGGACCTGCTGGGCCAGCGTCGAGGACCCCGCGAACGCGAACGTCACGGTGACGCCGGGGTGCTCGTCCTCGAAGACGCCCCGCAGCCGCTCGAAGGCGTCGCGCAGGGACGCGGCGGCGAGCACGGTGAGCGCTCCCGTCGGCCCTCCCTCCGCGTCGTCGGCACCGGGCGCGTGCGACCCGCAGGCCGCGACGCCGAGCGCGACGAGGACCGGCAGCGCGACGAGGCGGCTGAGCACCCTCAGGCGGGCACGGGCCGGTCGGGCTGGGTGCTCGCCCCGACCTACGCTCGGGGCATGACCCGCGACGTGACCCCCGAGCCCGTCGACCGGAGCCGGCTGTCGCCGGCCGCGCACGAGGTGGTGCGCACGGGGATCACCACCGCGCCCGTCTCCGCCGCGGTCCTCGCCGCAGCGGTGGGCCGCCCGGCCGCGGGCGCCGTCGTGACGTTCGACGGGGTGGTCCGGGACCACGACGGCGGTCGACCGGTGCAGGGCGTGGAGTACGTCGCGCACCCCTCGGCCGGTGCCGTCCTCGCCGACGTCGCCGCCCGCGTGGCGGGGCGGCACGAGGTCGACGCGCTCGCGGTCGAGCACCGCACGGGAGAGCTGGCCGTGGGCGACGGCGCGCTCGCCGTCGCGGTCGCGGCCGCCCACCGGGCCGAGGCCTTCCGCGCCGCGGCGGACCTGGTGGACGAGGTGAAGGCCGCGCTGCCCGTGTGGAAGCGCCAGGTGTTCGCCGACGGCACGCACGAGTGGGTCGCCTGCCCCTGACCGCACCGGGGGTCCCGGCCGCCGGTGCTCAGCCACCGGCGAACGGGGGCAGCAGGTCCACCCCGGTGCCGTCCGCGAGCGTCGCGGTCCGGTCGGCGTCGAGCACGCCGTCCACCAGGACGCTGCACGCGGCGGCGACCCGGTCCAGGTCGGGGCCGTGCCGCCGGCAGGCGTCGGCGACCAGGTCGGCGGTGGTGCTGCCCACCGGCAGGGTCACTCGCTCCTCCGGGACACCGGCGGCGGCGCCGGCTCCCGCGAAGTAGCGCACGAGCACGTGCGGCACGTCAGCCTCCGATCGCGTTCATGGGGCGTGCGGGCTGGCGGAACCCCGCGTCGGCGATGCCGTGCCCGGCGGGCTTCCCGAGCACGGCCCGGGCCCAGGCGGCGGCGAGGGCGTCGTCGTCCGCACCGTCGCGGAGCAGCGCCCGCAGGTCCGTCTCCTCCCCGGAGAACAGGCACGCGCGGACCTGCCCGTCGGCGGTGAGGCGGACGCGGTCGCAGCTGCCGCAGAACGGCCGGGTGACCGAGGCGATCACCCCGACGGTCCGGCTGGCGTCGCCGTCCACGACCCACCGCTGCGCGGGAGCCGTACCGCGACCCGGCGCCGGGGTCAGCGTCACGGCGGTGCGCAGGTCGGCGAGCACCTCGTCGGCCGTCACCATCGTGCCGGGGTCCCACGCGCCGGTCGGGCCGAGCGGCATCTGCTCGATGAACCGCAGCTCGTAGCCCTCGTCGAGCGCCCAGCGCAGCAGGGGCACCGCCTCGTCGTCGTTGACCCCGCGCAGCAGCACCGCGTTGACCTTGACCGGGTGCAGCCCGGCCTCGCGCGCCGCGGCGAGACCGGCGAGGACGTCCGGGAGGCGGTCGCGCCGTGCGAGCCGGGCGTACCGGCCCCGGTCCAGCGTGTCCAGCGAGACGTTGACGCGCCGCAGCCCTGCGGCGGCCAGGCCCGTGGCCCGGTGCTCGAGGCCGAGCCCGTTGGTGGTCATCGACGTGCCCGGGACGCTGCCGTCGGGGCAGCGCAGCGCCGCGGTCGCGGCGACCACGTCCTCCAGGCCCCGACGCAGCAGGGGCTCGCCGCCGGTGAACCGCACGGACCGGACGCCGAGCCGCTGGACGGCGACGGTGACCAGACGGACCACCTCGGCGTCGGTGAGCACCTCCTCGGTCGGCAGCCACGGCAGCCCCTGGGCGGGCATGCAGTAGGTGCACCGCAGGTGGCACCGGTCGGTCAGCGAGACCCGGAGGTCGCGGGCGACGCGGCCGAAGCCGTCCACCAGACCGGACGGTGCGGGGAGGGGCGCGCGGGGCACGGCGGTCCGCTCGGACATGGGCCGACCCTAGGCAGCCTCGCGCACCACTCAGACGCCGTTGCGGTGACCGTTGAGTGGCGCGCGACGGTCCTACCGTCGGGTCTCATGGGGACGACCGACCGCACCGTGGCCGAGCACCGGGCTGCCGTGCTCGACGTCGTCCGACCGACGGCGGTCGTGGACGTGCCGACGGAGGCCGCCCTGGGGCTCGTGCTCGCCGAGCCCGTGCACGCGGAGGTCGCCCTGCCGGGGTTCGACGCCGCGGCGATGGACGGGTACGCCGTCCGCGCGGCCGAGGTCGCGGCGCTCGCCGAGGTCGGGACCGTCCTCGAGCTGCCGGTCCGCGGCGACGTCCCCGCCGGGACGTGGCCGGGGCCGCTGCGCGCACGGGCGGCGTCCCGGGTGATGACCGGCGCCCCGGTCCCCTCGGGGGCCGACGCGGTGGTCCCCGTGGAGGAGGTCGAGGTCGACGGGGACCGGGTGCGGCTGCGGCGCCCGCCGCTGGCCGGGGACCACGTCCGCCGCGCGGGCGAGGACGTCCCCCTCGGTGCCACGGCCCTCGAGCGCGGGGTCACCGTCACGGCCCCCGTCGTCGGCCTGCTCGCGGCGCTGGGTCGCGACCGGGTGCGCGTGCATCGGCGGCCCCGGGTGCTCGTGCTGTCGACGGGCGCCGAGCTGGTCCCCGCCGGCCTGCCGCTCCGACCCGGTGCCGTGCACGACGCCAACGGCCCGATGCTCGCCGCCGAGCTGACCCGGCTGGGCGCCGCCGTGGAGCGCGCGCCCCTGGTCGGCGACCGGCCGGGCGACCTCCTGGCCGCGCTCGCGGGGGTGGCGGACGGGACGGTCGACCTGGTGGTGACCTCGGCGGGCATCAGCGCGGGGGCGTTCGACGTCGTCAAGCAGGACCTCGCGGGCCAGGCGGACCTGGTGCGCGTGGCGATGCAGCCGGGGATGCCGCAGGGCGTCGGCCGGGTCGGCCCGGCGCAGGTGCCCGTCATCACCCTGCCCGGCAACCCGGTGTCGGCGTGGGTGTCCGCCCAGGTGTTCGTGCGCCCGGCGCTGGACCGGCTCGCGGGGCGGCGCGTCGTCGGCTGCCCGGTGGTCCCCGGGGTCCTCACCGGGGCGGTCGCGGCCCGGCCCGGGCGGCAGCGCTACCTGCGCGCCGTCGCCGGCACGGGGTGGCCGCTGCCCGTGACGCCCCTCGGCTGTCAGGGCTCGCACCTGCTGGGGACGCTCGCCCGCACGGACGCGCTCGTGGTGGTCCCGCCGGACCAGGACCTGCCGGCCGGCAGCGCGGTGCAGGTGCTGCTGCCGCACGGCTACGCGGACCTCGAGGCCGAGCACCCGGGACGGGGAGCGGCATGACCCGGCGGCTGACGCACGAGGACGCGCACGGCGCCGCGCACATGGTGGACGTGAGCGCCAAGGAGGTCTCGGCGCGCACCGCCACCGCCTCGGGGGTCGTCCGGGTCCCGCCCCACGTGGTGGCGCTGCTCCGGGGCGACGGCGTGCCCAAGGGTGATGCGCTCGCGGTGGCGCGCGTCGCGGGGATCCAGGCCGCCAAGCGCACCCCCGACCTCGTCCCGCTGTGCCACCCCGTGGCGGTGCACGGGGTGCGGCTCGACCTCGACGTCCAGGACGACGGCGTCCGCATCGCGGCGACCGTCCGGACCGCTGACCGCACCGGAGTCGAGATGGAGGCGCTGACCTGCGTGGTCGCCGCGGCGCTCACCCTCGTCGACATGGTCAAGGGGGTCGACCGGGACGCGGAGATCACCGACGTGCGCGTCGACGGCAAGTCCGGCGGTCGCTCCGGCACCTGGAGCCGTGCCGACGACAGCACCGACGGCCCCGGCACCTCGGAGGGGTCCGGCGGTCCGCACGGGTCCGCGCAGCCCACGGGGACCGGCGTCGCCGGACCGTCGGCGTGAGCAGCGACGCGGTCCGGGCCCTGGTGGTGACGGTGTCCACGCGGGCCGCCGCCGGTGTCTACCCGGACGAGACGGGGCCGGCGCTCGCGGGGCTGCTCCGCGAGGCCGGGTTCCTCGTCGCCGGTCCGAGGGTCGTGCCCGACGGGGCCTCGGTGGGCGCGGCGCTGCGCACGGCGCTCGCGGAGGGGCACGACGTGGTGGTGACGGCGGGCGGCACCGGGATCGCCCGCGACGACCAGACGCCCGAGCACACGCTCCCCGTGCTCGACCGGGTGCTGCCGGGCATCCCGGAGGCCGTGCGCGCGGTCGGTGCGGCCGCCGGGTCGTCCGCGGCGGTGCTGAGCCGCGGCGTCGCCGGGACCGCGGGGCGGACGCTCGTGGTCAACCTGCCGGGCTCGGTACGTGCCGTGCGCGAGGCCGCTCCGGTGCTGATCCCGGCCCTGCGGCACGGGGTCGACCAGCTGCGCGGCGGGGACCACCCGGCCGTCCGCCGACCCGCGCCCTGACCCGCGCGGTCAGCCGGTCGCGGACCCGACGTCCGTGAGCCACCGCAGCACGCCGCCGTCCAGGTGCACGGCGTCGAACCCGCGCGCCCGTGCGGCGGCGAGCGCCTCGGCCGACCGCCGACCCGACTGGCAGTGCAGGACGAGGGGGCGGGCCGGGTCGAGGTCCGCGTAGGCCGTGCCGTCGAGGAACGCCTGGAGGGGCACCGCCCGCGACCCGGGGATGCGCACGACCTCCCGCTCGGCGGCGGTCCGCAGGTCGACGAGGTCGAGGTCGTCCTCGCCACGGTCCCGCGCCGCGAGGCGGGCGGCGAGGTCCACCGGTGCGAGGGCGGCCGGGGTGCCGGCGGCGGCGTCGGGGCGGCAGGCGTCCGGCGGCTGCTCCAGGACGGTGACCGGGCGGCGGCCGGGCGTCGGGCGCACGACGACCTCGCGCCACCGGGCGCCCAGCGCGTCGAGCACCAGGACCCGGCCGAGCAGCGGCTCCCCCGTGCCGCAGACCAGCTTGACCACCTCGGTCGCCATCGCGCCCCCGACCGACGCGCAGACGGCGCCGAGCACCCCCGCCTCCGCGCAGGAGGGGGCCGCCCCGGGTGGTGGCGGAGCGGGGAAGACGTCGCGGTAGTGCACCCCCGGGTAGCCCGCCCCGGCCGGCGGGTCGCTCCACGAGATCGAGACCTGCCCGTCCCAGCGCAGGACGGCGCCCCAGACGAGCGGGCGGTCCGCGAGGGTGCAGGCGTCCGCGACCACGTAGCGGGTCGCGAAGTTGTCCGTGCCGTCGACGACGACGTCGTACCCGGCGACCAGGGCCTCGGCGTCGCCCGCCGTCAGGCGCTCGTGGTGCTCGACCACGGTGACCCGCGGGTCGATCGCGCGGACGGACTCCGCGGCGCTCCGCACCTTCGGGCGCCCGAGGTCCGCGGTCGTGTGCAGGACCTGGCGCTGCAGGTTGGACTGCTCGACGACGTCGTCGTCGACGACGCCGAGCGTGCCGACGCCCGCGGCGGCCAGGTACAGCAGCACGGGCGAACCGAGTCCTCCTGCCCCGACGACCAGCACCCGCGCGGCGCGGAGCCGGCGCTGACCGTCGACCCCGAGGCCGGGGACGAGGAGCTGGCGGGCGTGGCGGGCGTGGTCGTCGGCGGTGAGCGGGGGCCCGGGGGCGACGAGCGGGGGCAGGGGCATCGGGTCTCCGGTGGGGTCCTGCGGCTGTGCCACCGACGGTAGCGGCGCCGACGGTCCCGGCCCGGGGCCGTACGTCCCGCAGGCGGGGGCGCGGTGCCGCCCGCGCTGGTCTCCGTGCACGACTCTCGGGGCACATCGGACCCATGAGTTCGCGCACCGAACTCAGGCGCCTCCCCCGAACGGGTGGTCGGGAAGAGATCAACCCGCGCCCAGGCTGCGCCTGACCACGCTCTGACCTGCGAATTCGTTGGTCATTCCGCGATTAGGTGCCGCCGTTACCCATCTGCAACCTCGCGCCCGAATCATTGGCTTGACTTCCTGAACTCAACGCCGGGAGAGTGTGCACGTGCTCGCCGACGGCGGGGGAGACCCCGCTGGTGCGGCGCAGGCAAGGACGGGCGACGACGCTTGGCGTCCCCGCAGACGACGGAGTCAGCAGCACCTCTCGAGGAGGAGAGACATGAAGAGCATCAAGATCGCCGCCGCAGGTGGCGTTCTCGCGCTCGCCCTCACGGCGTGCTCCGGCGGTGGCGCCGGCAGCTCCAGCGGTGAGGACGGCGCCGCGGCCGAGCCGAGCGACCTCACCATCGGCGTCGCGATGCCGACCGAGACCTCGGAGCGCTGGATCGCCGACGGCGACGCCGTCAAGAGCCAGCTGGAGGAGGCCGGCTACACGGTCGACCTGCAGTACGCGGCCGACGACATCCCGACGCAGGCGCAGCAGATCGACCAGATGATCACCAAGGGCGCCGACCTGCTGATCGTCGCCTCCATCGACGGCACCGCGCTGGCCAACCAGCTGCAGGCCGCCGCCGACCAGGGCATCCCGGTCATCGCGTACGACCGCCTCATCAACGGCACCGAGAACGTCGACTTCTACGTCACGTTCGACAACTACAACGTCGGTGTCCAGCAGGCCACGTCGCTGCTCGTCGGCCTCGGCGTCCTCAACGCCGACGGCTCCGAGGCGGGCGCCGCCGGTCCGTTCAACATCGAGCTGTTCGCGGGCTCGCTGGACGACAACAACGCGCACTTCTTCTTCCGGGGCGCGATGGACACGCTGCAGCCGTACATCGACAACGGCACGCTCGTCGTGAAGTCCGGCCAGACCGAGATCGAGCAGGTCGCCACGCTGCGCTGGCTGCAGGAGACCGCCCAGAAGCGCATGGAGGACCTGCTCACCTCCACGTACGCCGACGGCTCGAAGGTCGACGGCGTGCTGTCGCCCTACGACGGCATCTCCCGCGGCATCATCACCGCGCTGCAGAACGCCGGCTACGGCGACACCATCGAGGCCGGCCTGCCGATCGTGAGCGGCCAGGACGCCGAGATCGCCTCCGTCAAGCTCATCCAGGACGGCGTGCAGTTCTCGACCATCTTCAAGGACACCCGCAAGCTCGCCGAGCAGGCCGTGGTCTCCGCGCAGGCGTTCCTCGAGGGCGACGAGCCCGAGGCGAACAACACCGAGGACTACGACAACGGCGTGAAGGTCGTCCCGTCCTACCTGCTGGAGTCGGACATCGTCTACGCCGACAACATCCAGTCGCTGCTCATCGACTCGGGCTACTGGACCGAGGAGGAGGTCGCGGCCGGCCAGGCCGACTGACCCCCGCACGACCGACGCGGGCCGGCCGGCACCTCACGTGCCGGCCGGCCCCGCGCCGGGTGATCCATCGCCCGACACGACTGAGGACGGTCGAGGCCGCATGAGCGACCACATCCTGGAAATGCACTCCATCACCAAGACCTTTCCCGGGGTCAAGGCGCTGCAGGACGTCAACCTGAACGTCCGGCGCGGGGAGATCCACGCGATCTGCGGGGAGAACGGGGCCGGCAAGTCCACCCTCATGAAGGTGCTGTCGGGCGTGTACCCCCACGGGACCTACTCCGGCGAGATCCGGTTCGACTCGGAGGCGGTCGAGTTCGGCTCGATCAACGACTCCGAGGAGAAGGGGATCGTGATCATCCACCAGGAGCTCGCCCTGGTGCCCTACCTCTCGGTGGCGGAGAACATCTTCCTCGGCAACGAGCGCTCCCACGGCGGCCTGATCGACTGGAACCGGGCGAACTCGGAGGCCGCGCAGCTGCTGGCCCGGGTCGGCCTGGACGAGAACCCGACCAGCCCCATCGGCCAGCTCGGTGTCGGCAAGCAGCAGCTCGTCGAGATCGCCAAGGCGCTGTCCAAGAAGGTCAAGCTCCTCATCCTGGACGAGCCGACCGCCGCGCTGAACGACTCGGACTCCGAGCACCTGCTCAACCTGCTCCGGCACCTCAAGGGCCAGGGCATCACCTCGATCATGATCTCGCACAAGCTGAACGAGATCGCCGACATCGCGGACTCCACGACGATCATCCGCGACGGCAAGACGATCGAGACCCTCGACATGGTCCGGGACAACGTCACCCAGGACCGCATCATCAAGGGCATGGTCGGCCGCGACCTCGAGCACCGGTACCCGGAGCACGTCAGCCACGTCGGCGAGGAGATCTTCCGCGTCGAGGACTGGCACGTCGAGCACCCGACGCAGCCCGGCCGCGTGGTCGTGGACGGCGCGTCGTTCTCCGTGAAGGCGGGCGAGATCGTCGGCATCGCGGGCCTCATGGGCGCCGGGCGCACCGAGCTCGCGATGAGCGTCTTCGGCCGGTCCTACGGCCGCAACGTCAGCGGCAAGGTCTTCCTGCACGGCAAGGAGATCCAGACCCGCTCGGTGCGCGAGGCCATCGACCACGGCCTCGCCTACGCCACCGAGGACCGCAAGACCTACGGCCTCAACCTCATCGAGGACATCCGCCAGAACATCTCCGCAGCCGCGCTGAACAAGCTGTCCACGGCCGGGTGGGTCAACGGCAACGAGGAGATCAAGGTCGCCGAGGAGTACCGGCGGTCCATGAACATCAAGTCGCCGACCGTCATGGCGCTGACCGGCAAGCTGTCCGGCGGCAACCAGCAGAAGGTCGTGCTGTCCAAGTGGATCTACACGGACCCCGAGGTCCTGATCCTGGACGAGCCGACCCGCGGCATCGACGTCGGTGCCAAGTACGAGATCTACACGATCATCAACAAGCTCGCGGACGCGGGGAAGGCCGTCGTGGTCATCTCCTCCGAGCTGCCGGAGCTCCTGGGCATCTGCGACCGCATCTACACGCTCGCGTTCGGCCGGATCACCGGCGTGCAGGAGCGTGCGACCGCCACCCCGGAGAGCCTCATGGAGCTCATGACGAAGGAAAAGGAATCGGTTCGATGACGGCAGTGGAAGGCCTGCGGGACATCTTCACGAAGAACCTGCGGACGAGCGGCATCTACATCGCGTTCATCGTGATCGTCGCGCTGTTCGCGGTCCTCACGGACGGCGTGCTCCTCGCCCCGGGCAACATCACGAACATCGTCCTGCAGTACTCGTACATCCTGATCCTCGCCATCGGCATGGTGATCGTCATCATCGGCGGCCACATCGACCTGTCGGTCGGGTCGGTGGTGGCGCTCACCGGCGCGGTGTCCGCGATCCTCGTGATCAAGAACGGTCAGCCCTGGTTCGTCGGCATCATCGCGGCGCTCGTGGTCGGCCTGCTGGTCGGCGCGTGGCAGGGCTTCTGGGTCGCGTACGTCGGGATCCCCGCGTTCATCGTGACCCTGGCGGGCATGCTGCTGTTCCGCGGCCTGACCTACGAGGTGCTGAACAACATCTCGCTGTCGCCGTTCCCCTCCTCGTACCAGAAGGTCGCGGGCGGCTTCATCAACGGCCTGTTCGGCGGCAACGGCTACGACGTCTTCACCCTGGTGATCGCCGCGATCGCCGTCGCCGGGTACGCGTTCTCCGCGTGGCGCTCGCGCATGGGCCGCCTGCGCTACCAGCAGTCCGTCGAGGCGCTGCCGCTGTTCGTCCTCAAGCTCGTCGCCATCGCCGTCGTCGTGATGGCGTTCGCCTGGCAGCTCGCGCACTCCCGCGGCCTGCCGATCGTGCTGATCATCCTGGCCGTGCTGATCCTGGCCTACAACACCGTCACCACCCGCACGGTGTTCGGCCGTCACGTCTACGCCATCGGCGGCAACCTCAACGCCGCGCAGCTGTCCGGCGTGAAGGTCAAGCAGGTCAACTTCTGGATCTTCGTCAACATGGGCTTCCTCGCCGGTGTGGCGGGCGCGATCTACTCGTCCCGCTCCAACGGCGCCCAGCCCGGCGCGGGCAACATGTTCGAGCTCGACGCCATCGCCGCCTGCTTCATCGGCGGTGCGTCCACGACCGGTGGTGTCGGCCGCGTGACCGGCGCCATGGTCGGTGGCCTGATCATGGCCGTCATGTCCAACGGCATGCAGCTCATGGGCGTGCCGCAGTCGACGCAGCAGATCGTCAAGGGCCTCGTGCTCCTGCTGGCGGTCGCGTTCGACATCTACAACAAGCGCCGCGCGGGCGCCGCTCGCTGAGCCCCCGCACGACGCCCGGAGGGCGCCACCCGTCACGGGTGGCGCCCTCCGGCGCGTCGCGGGCCGGTCAGCCCGCCAGCACCGCGTCCCGGGCCAGCAGCAGCGCGCCCCGGGCCGGCGCGCCGGGCCCGAGGTGCCCGGCCACGACGTCCACCACCGCGCCGGACGTCACAGCCGTACGCTCGGCCAGGACCTCGCGCAGGGGGTCCAGGAGCACCGTGCCCGCCCCGGCGAGCACCCCGCCGACGACCAGCACGTCCGGGTCCAGCACCGTGCACACGGACGCCAGGGCCGTGCCGACGTGCCGTCCGACGTCGGACAGCACCCGGCGGCACCCGGGGTCCCCGGCGGCGGCGTGCTCCAGCAGCTCCGCGGCCGTCAGCGGCCCGTGGCTGGCGTGCAGCAGGCTCAGGACGGCGTGCGCGCCCGCGTACACCTCCAGGCAGCCGCGGTTGCCGCACTGGCACACCGGGCCGTCCGGGTCGATGGTCAGGTGCCCGAGCTCGCCCGCGGTGCCGGTGCGGCCGTGCACGACGTCCCCGCCGACCACCAGGCCCCCGGAGACTCCCCGGCCCAGCGCGACGTGCACGACGCTGCGCCGCCCGCGCCCCGCGCCCGTGCGGGCCTCGGCCAGCGCGCCGAGGTTGCCGTCGTTGTCGAAGACCACCGGGACGCCCGGGGCGGGCGCGAGCAGGCCCGGTGCGGCGACCATGCCGCCCCAGCCCTCGCGCACCCCGGCACCGGCGACGCGGCCCGAGCGCACCTCCACGGGAGCGGGCACGCCGACGCCCACGGCCGCCACGGCGGCAGGGTCCGTGCCGGTGGTCGCCAGCACCCGGTCCAGCAGCGCGCGGGCCTCCCGCACGGCGTGCTCCGCGCGGTGCCCGCCCGGCAGCGGGACGACGGCCTCGACCAGGTCGCCGTCTCCGCGGTCCAGCACGACGCGCGCCTCGTCCACGTAGCAGTGCACGCCCACCAGCGCGCCCCCGGGCGTCGCGAGCGACACCGCGCGGGCGCGGCGCCCGGACCGGGTCGTCGCGGTCACCCGGACCACGCCCTCGGCCTCCAGCGCCGCCACGGCGGACGACACGGTCCCGGGGGACAGGGCCGTCGCCCGGGCGAGCTCGACCTGCGTGAGCCCGTCCGCGCGGCGCAGGGCGGCCAGCAGCAGCCCGCGGCTGTCCCGGGGGGCGGGAGCGTCGGCGGGGCTGGGCTCGGGCGGTGTCGTGCTCACGGGCAGCCGGTCACGGGCGGGCGGCGAACCGCTCGAGCAGGTCGGTGTGCCCGGACACCACGAGCAGGTCGTTGGTCGAGATCCGCGTCTCCGGCGTCGCGTACACGAAGTCGATGCCGGGGGACTTCACGCCGATGACGGTCACCCCGTACCGCTCGCGGATCTTCGACTGCCCGATGGTGAAGCCCTGCGTCTCGCGCGGGGGCCGCATCTTGACGATCGTGAACCCGTCCTCGACCTCGATGTAGTCGAGCATCTTTCCGGACACCAGGTGCGCGACCCGGGACCCGGCGTCGGCCTCGGGCAGCACCACGTGGTGCGCGCCGATGCGCTGCAGGATGCGGGCGTGCTCGGTGCTGATCGCCTTGGACCAGATCTGCGGGGTGCCGAGGTCGACGAGGTTGCCGGTGATGAGCACCGACGCCTCCAGGTACGACCCGACGCCGACGACCGCGACCGAGAACTCCCGGGCGCCGAGCTGCTCCAGCGCCTCGGGGTTCGCGGCGTCGGCCTCGACCAGCGGGATGCGGCCGGTCCACTGCGCGACCAGGTCGGGGTCGCGCTCGACGGCGAGGACGTCCTGGCCGAGCCGGTCCAGGGTCGCCGCGATGGCGGAGCCGAACCGGCCCAGCCCGATCACCAGGATGCCGGCGTCGCGCTTCGGGGCCTTGCCCGCGCGGGCGGACCGCGCGGCCTCGGCGATGTCCCGCCCGCCGCCGAGCGGGTGCAGGCCGGTCGCACCGGTCTTCGTCAGGTCATCCAATGATCGGCCTCTCCTCGGGCAGCCGGATGACCCGACGACGGCTGCGCAGCGCCAGGGCGGCGGCGAGCGTCATCGTGCCGGTCCGGCCGATGAACATCAGGACGGTGAGCACGTACTTGGCGGCGTCGGGCAGGGTCGGGTCCGACGACAGGCCGGTGGACAGGCCGCAGGTGGCGAACGCCGAGATCACCTCGAACAGCACCACGTCCAGGGTGAGCCCGGTGATCGCCAGGAGCAGCAGGCAGGCGACCAGGACGATCGTCGCACTGACGAGCGAGACCGCGATGGCGACCTGCAGCGCCTCGCGCGGGATGCGCCGGCCGTACGCCTCGACGTCCCGGTCGCCGCGGGCCTCCGCGACGATGGCCAGCAGCATCACCGCCAGCGTCGTGACCTTGATGCCGCCCGCGGTGGACGCCGAGCCGCCGCCGACGAACATCAGCGCGTCCTGCAGCAACCAGGTGCCCTCGTGCATGTCGGCCACGTCCACGGTGGAGAACCCGCCGGACCGGGGCATCACCCCGGCGAACAGGGCGGCGAGGAACGTCTCGTTCCAGCCGATGCCGGCGAGCGTGCGCGGGTTCGTCCACTCGAACGCCGCGACCATGACCGCACCGAACGCGACCAGGCCGAGGCTGGTGGTCAGCGTGAGCTTGGAGTGCAGGCTCCACCGGCGAGGACGGCGCCAGGTGCGGGCGACGTTGAGGATCACGGGGAAGCCGAGCGACCCGATGAACACCCCGACGATGATCGGCAGCAGCACCCACCAGTCGGCGGCGTACGGGGTCAGGCCCTCCCGGGTCGGGATGAACCCGGCGTTGTTGAACGCGGACACCGCGTAGAAGACGCCGTGCCACACGGCCTCGCCCCAGGAGTCGCCGAGCATCCGCAGCCGGGGGATCAGCACGACGGCGATGGCGACCTCGAGCACCGTCGACGTGACGATGACCGTGCGCACCAGCGAGCCGACCTCGCCGAGCCGGGTCGTCTTGGTCTCCGAGCTCACCAGGAGCTTCTGGGTCAGGCCGATCCGCCGGGACACGGCCAGGCCGAGGATCGACGCCAGCGTCATCACGCCGAGCCCGCCGATCTTGATGCCGACGAGGATCGTCGCCTGCCCGGCCGTCGACCAGTACGTCCCCGTGTCGACGGTGACCAGCCCGGTGACGCACACGGCGGAGGTGGCGGTGAACAGGGCGTCCACGAACGGGGCGCGCTCGCCGGAGGCGGTCGCCCACGGCATCGAAAGCAGGGCGGTGAACACGGCGATGACCCCGCCGAACACCCCGAGCGCGAGGCGGGCGGGGGACTGGCGGGCGAGCCGGTCGACGACCTCGCGCCCGGCCTGCAGCACGCCGGGCATGCCCCGTGCCATCCGTCCTCCTGCCGTGCTGGTGCCTGCCGAGCGGGCCCGTGCGCGGGCCCGGCGCCGGGTCGGCGCGGCGACACGCTACCCGCACGGGCGCGGGCGTGCCGGTGCCCACCCTGCCACGGCGCGGGGAGGTCGTCGGGGAGCGGCTACCGTGTGGTCATGACCGGCCGGGTGCGTGTCGTGTGGACCCCCGAGCTGCTGGGGTACGACTTCGGGCCGGGGCACCCGATGGCACCGCTGCGGCTCGACCTCACCGTGCGCCTCGCGCGCGCGTTCGGGCTGCTCGACCTGCCCGGCGTCGAGGTGGTCGGCGCCGAGCCCGCGACCGACGCGCAGCTGGAGACCGCGCACGAGGCGGCCTACGTCGCCGCGGTGCGGCGCGCCTCCGACGGCGGCGCGGGCGACCCGGCCCGCGGCATCGGCACCGAGGACGACCCGGTGTTCCCGCTCATGCACGAGGCGGCCGCGCGCATCGTCGCCGGGAGCCGCGAGGCCGCGCTCGCCGTCTGGCGCGGCGAGGTCGAGCACGCCGTGAACCTCACGGGCGGCATGCACCACGCCATGCCCGGCGCCGCGGCGGGCTTCTGCGTCTACAACGACGCCGCCGTGGCGATCCGCGCGCTGCTGGACGCCGGGGCGGAGCGGGTCGCGTACGTCGACGTCGACGCGCACCACGGCGACGGCGTGCAGCGGGCGTTCTGGGACGACCCGCGGGTGCTGACCGTCTCGGTGCACGAGAGCGGCGCCACTCTGTTCCCCGGCACCGGCTACCCGGACGAGACCGGCGGCCCCGGCGCCCCGGGGACGGCGGTCAACGTCGCGCTGCCGTCGCACACCGGCGACGCCGCGTGGCTGCGGGCCGTCGACGCCGTCGTGCCCGCCGTGGTGCGGGCGTTCGCCCCGCAGGTGCTGGTGACGCAGCACGGCTGCGACGCGCACGTGGAGGACCCCATCGCCAACCTGGATGTCAGCGTCGACGCCGAGCGCCTGGTCTCGTCCTGGTTGCACGACCTCGCGCACGAGGTCGCCGACGGGCGCTGGCTGGCCCTGGGCGGCGGCGGGTACGCGGTGGTGGACGTCGTGCCGCGGGCGTGGACGCACCTGCTCGGGATCGCGGTGCACCGGCCGCTGGACCCGGCGACCCGGCTGCCGGAGGTGTGGCGGGAGCAGGTCGTCGAGCTGTACGGCCGCCCCGGGCCCGGCTCGATGTCCGACGGTGCCGACCTGGCGTGGGCGCCGTGGTCGGCGGGCTTCGACCCCGCGGACGACGTCGACCGGGCCGTGCGCGCGACCCGCACGGCCACGTTCCCGGCGCTCGGCCTGGACCCGCTGCACGACTGACCCGCTGCTCCGCCGTGCGCCAGGGGGCTGGCGGGGGGGGGGCGGCCGGGTGACGGCCGACCGGGGGAACCGCGGGGCGCGCGGAGGTCGTCCCACCCGTCTCCTCTTTCACTCCCGTCCCAGCAGGCTCTAAGGTGGCGACGCGGCAGCCGTCCGCAGATCCCGCGCGCGTCCGGTACGCGCACGAACGAGAAGAGCGACCATGTCGAGCGAGCAGCCCGGGCGCGTGCGGTTCCTGACCGTCGCCGAGGTCGCCGAGGTCATGCGCGTGTCGAAGATGACCGTGTACCGCCTGCTGCACTCGGGCGAGATGCCGGCCGTGCGCGTCGGCCGGTCGTTCCGCGTCCCCCAGGACGCGCTCGACCACTACCTGTCGACCGCGCGCCTCGACCTCGCGGCCGACGAGGACGAGGGCGGCCCCCGGGCCGGACGGCTGTCCTCCTGACCCCGTCCGAGCCGGGCCGCCCGGCGGCGCGTCGCGGGCGGGTGCCCTGATCGCGTAAGGTAGGGCACGGACTTTTCCCGTGCGTGGGCGTTCCACGGGGCTGCACCACCCGGCGAGGCCGGGCGGGTCGGCCCGGTGCGCTGGCCGTGCCGCGCGACGATCGACCACGACCCGGCGGACGCTCAGCGCTCGCCACCAGGAAGCGAGTGAGGACCCATGGGCTCCGTCATCAAGAAGCGCCGCAAGCGCATGGCGAAGAAGAAGCACCGCAAGCTGCTGCGCAAGACGCGTCACCAGCGTCGCAACAAGAAGTGACGACCGCCGCTCGCAGCGGCGTCGTAGGAGGGCTCGGCACCTGAGGGTGCCGGGCCCTTCGTCGTGCGGGGGTGGCGCGAGCGGGACCCGGGCTCGCGCGGCAGCGCGGTTCGCGGACCGTCCTCGCGACGTGCGGCGTGCCGCCCGCCGTCCTCCTCGGGGGCGCCGCGCCCCGGATTCTTGCCACGTGGCAACTCAGGGCGCGCCACCTGTTGACGTGTCCTGTTCGTCCTGGTTCACTGCCGATGGTTCTTCAACGATGAAAACTGCCGGTGCGGGCTGCCGGCCGGGCAGGAGGTCGAGGATGATCTCAGCAGGTCGAGGAAGTCCGGGCGGGTGGGCACCCAGCCGCCGGACGGTGCTGAAGGGGGCGCTCGCCGGGGCGGGGGCGCTCGCCGGCGCGTGGGCGCTCGCCGGGTGCGCGACCGGGACGGGACCGGCGTCGTCGGCGTCGACCCGGATCCAGATGTGGCACCTGTTCACCGGTGGTGACGGCGGCATCTTCCAGCAGATGCTCACCGAGGTGCAGGAGGAGGACCCGTCGGTCGGCATCGACCCCGTGGTGCTCACCTGGGGCGCGCCGTACTACACCAAGCTCGTCATGGCCTCCGTCGGCGGGCGCTCGCCCGACCTCGCGGTCATGCACCTCACCCGCGTCGCCGGGTGGGTGCCCGGTGGCGTCCTCGACCCCTGGGACGTCGACCTGCTCGCCGAGCACGGCGTCACGCAGGACATGTTCCCGCCCGCGCTGTGGGACCGCGCCGTCATCGACGGCCAGCTGTGGGCCGTCCCCCTCGACTTCCACGCGTTCATCCTGTTCTACGACCGGGGCATCGCCGACGCCGCCGGGATCCTCGGGCCCGACGGGCTCGTGGGACTCGACTCGCCCGAGGGGTTCGTCGAGGCGGGTCGGGCGCTCGCCGACACCACCGGCTACGCCGGGATCGGGTACGGGTACACCGGCGACGGCGCGCAGATGTCCCGGATGCTCTGGGGCCTGTACGCGCAGACCGGCGCCGAGGTCGTGCTCAACCCCGGCGAGGCCGCCCAGGTCGACCGGGACGCGCTCGTCGAGGTCACCTCGTGGGTGCAGTCCTGGCTGGACGACACCGTCGCCATCGCCAACAGCGACTACCCCTCGGCGGTCGCGAACTTCTCCACCGGTCGCGTCGGCGCGTGCTTCAACGGCAACTGGGAGCTGCAGTCGTTCCTCACCGCCGAGGTGGACGTCGACGCGATGCCGATGCCGACCGTCTTCGGCAGCCCCGCCACCTACGGCGACTCGCACGTCTTCGTGCTGCCGCACCAGGTCAACGTCGACCCCGCCAAGCGCGAGGCGGCGTACGCGACCGTCGCGGCGATGCTCCGCAAGTCGCTCCTGTGGTCCGAGGGCGGGCACATCCCGGCCAACCGGGAGATCACCGAGTCCGCCGAGTACCAGGACAAGGTGCCGCAGTCGCACTACGCGGCCGCCGCCGACGAGGCCGTCTTCGACCCGCAGGCGTGGTTCACCGGCTCCGGGTCGGACTTCCAGGCGCGCGTCGGCGAGGCGTTGCAGGGCGCCTGGCTCGACAAGTCGTCCCCCGAGGCCGCCGTCGACCGCCTGATCGGCGCGCTCGACGCGGCCCTCCAGACCAAGCCGCCGGCGTGACGGAGGGATCGAGCAGATGAGCACCGTCACCACCCCGTCGCAGGCGCCCACGGCGCCGCCACGTACTCCCGACGTCCCGCGGACACCGCGCCGCGGCCGCAGCCGCCGCGAGGGCAGCGGCTGGCCGTTCGTGCTGCCGTTCCTGCTGGTCGCCGTCCTGTTCCTCGTCGTCCCCACGCTGTGGGGCCTCGGGCTGAGCTTCACCGAGCAGTCGCTGATGGGCAACGGCGGCTGGGTCGGGTTCGACAACTACGCCGAGGCGTTCGGCGACGCCACCATGTGGTCCACGCTGGGCAACACCCTCGTGTTCACCCTGATCAGCACCGTGCCGCTCGTCGTCGTCGCGCTCGTCATGGCCCTGCTGGTCTACACCGGGCTGCCCGGCCAGTGGGTGTGGCGGCTCGCGTTCTTCGCGCCGTACATGCTGCCCGTGGCCGTCGTCGTGCAGATCTTCGTCTGGCTCTACCAGCCGGAGATCGGCTTCCTCAACTACTGGCTCGACCGGCTCGGCCTGGACAAGGTCGGCTGGCTGACCGACACCTCCGTCGCCATGTGGTCCATGGCCCTGCTGACCCTGTGGTGGACCGTCGGCTTCAACTTCCTGCTCTACCTGTCGGCGCTGCAGGCCATCCCGGACCAGATGTACGAGGCGGCCGCGCTCGACGGCGCGGGCGGCTGGCGGCGGCTGTTCTCCATCACGCTGCCGCAGCTGCGGGCCACCACCGTGCTCATCACGGTGCTCCAGGTGCTCGCGTCGCTGAAGGTCTTCGACCAGATGTTCATCGCCTTCAACGGCGGCAGCGGACCCGGCGGAGTCACGAGACCGATCCTGCAGTACATCTACGACACCGGGTTCACCGGGTACCGCATGGGCTACGCCTCGGCGATGTCCTACATCTACTTCGCGCTCATCATCGCGGTCGCCGTGGGCTTCCAGGTGCTGACCAGCGCCCGCCGGAAGGAGCAGCGCCGTGGCCGTTGACACGATCTCCGCCCCCGCGGGTGGCGGGTTCCGCCGCACCCTCGTCGAGCGCCGGGACGAGCAGCGCCGCACCCGGGCGCTCGTCCTCGGCCGCAGCAAGGTCGCCACGGTGCTCGCCGTGGTCGTCCTCGTGCTGCTCGCCGTCACCTGGCTGCTGCCGCTCGCGTGGGCGGTGGACACCTCGTTCAAGACCGAGGCGCAGGCCCAGGCCGTCCCGCTGCAGTGGTTCCCCGACGGCGGGTTCACGCTGGAGAACTACCGGACCGTCCTGGAGCGCGGCGAGGTCGGGCGGTGGATGGTCAACACCCTGTTCATCGCCGGGTCCGTCACGATCCTCACCGTCGGGGTGTGCGCCCTGGCCGGGTACGGGTTCGCCCGCACCCGGTTCCGCGGCAAGAACCTGCTGTTCGCGGGGACCGTCGCCCTCATCGCGGTGCCCGGGCAGATCCTCATCGTCCCGCTGTTCCGGCAGATGGAGGCGATCGGCGCCGTCGACACCTACCAGGGCGTGATCCTGCCCCAGCTCGTCGCGCCGGTGATGGTCTACATCTTCAGCAAGTTCTTCGCGGAGGTCCCGCAGGAGATCGAGGACGCCGCGCGCGTGGACGGGGCCGGGCACTGGCGGACCTTCTGGTCCATCGTGCTGCCGATCTCCCGGCCCATCGTGTCCGCGGTCGCGATCTTCGTGTTCATCGGCGCGTGGAACAACTTCCTGTGGCCGTTCATCGTCACCAACAACCCCGACCTCATGACCCTGCCGGTCGGGCTCTCGACGGTGAAGAACGCCTACGGCACCATCTACGCGCAGACCATGGCGTCGGCCGTCATCGCGGCCCTGCCGCTGATCCTGCTGTTCATGCTGTTCCAGCGGCAGATCGTCAAGGCGGTCGCCACCACCGGCCTCGGCGGCCGGTGAGCACCACCTAGGCGGCGGGACGTGCCGCCCGGTACCGCGCCGCGGCCCTACGCTGGGTCGCGGTGCGGTGCCGGGCAGCCGCGCCGCGAGCAGGACGACGGGTCGGAGGGCGACGGAGGTGGCGGTGGCCGGGAGGCGACGCGGGAGCGGCGTGACGATGCACGACGTCGCGGCCATGGCCGGGGTGTCCATCAAGACCGTCTCGAACGTCATCAACGGCTACCCGTACATCCGCCCCGAGACCAAGGAGCGGGTCGAGGCCGCCATCGCCGAGCTCGGCTACCAGGTCAACATCTCCGCGCGGAACCTGCGCCAGGGCCGGACCGGCATGATCGGCCTCGCCGTGCCGGAGCTGAGCCTGCCGTACTTCGCCGAGCTCGCCGACTCCGTGATCCGCGCCGCCGAGCAGCACGGGCTCATCGTGCTCATCGAGCAGACCAACGCCAGCCGGGAGCGCGAGCTCGAGGTGCTCAGCGGTCAGCGCCGCCACCTCACCGACGGCCTGATCTTCTCGCCGCTGGCCCTCGGCACCGAGGACCGCGCGCACTTCGCCGTCGACTTCCCCCTGGTGCTGCTCGGCGAGCGGATCTTCGGCGGCCCCGCCGACCACGTCACCATGAGCAACGTCGACGCCGCCCGCGCCGCCACCCAGCACCTCATCGCCACCGGCCGCCGCCGGATCGCGCTGATCGGCGCCCACGAGGGCGAGACCGTCGGCTCCGCCGCCCTGCGGCAGCGCGGCTACGAGCAGGCGCTCACCGACGCCGGGCTGCCCGTCGACCCGGCGCTCATCGGCGAGGCCGGGCTGTGGCACCGGTCCACCGGCGCTGACGCCATGGCCCGGATGCTGGACACCGGGACGGAGATCGACGCGGTGTTCGGCCTCAACGACGCGCTCGCGATCGGCGCCCTGCACGTCCTGCACGACCGGGGCGTGGTCGTCCCCGACGAGGTCGCCGTCATCGGGTTCGACGACATCGAGGACGCCGCCTACGCCTCGCCGCCGCTGTCGTCCGTCGCGCCCGGGCGCGAGCAGATCGCCGCCACCGCGGTGGACCTGCTGCTCGCCCGCGTCGCCGGGACCGCGCCCGCGGAGCACGTCGAGGTGATCACGGACTTCGAGGTCGTGACGCGGGAGTCCACCGTGGGCGCGTCCGTGCGGGCCGGTGCGCCCGCGCGCCCCGTCGTCGCCTGACCCGCACCACCGTCGGCACCACACCGCCGCGCACGCGGGCGAAATCCGTCCGGGTAGTTGATTGTTCAACGAGCATCGCGCACGATGGGTGCGACGACCACCCGGGAGGACCCCGTCATGACCGCCCTGCAGCTCGGCCTCGACACCTTCGGCGACCTGCCGACCGACGACACCACCGGCCGCGTCCTCACGCACCCCGAGGCCATCCGCCGGGTGGTCGAGGAGGGCGTGCTCGCCGACCAGGTCGGCCTGGACGTCATCGCCCTCGGCGAGCACCACCGCCCCGACTTCGCGCTGTCGTCCCCGGAGACGGTCCTCGCGGGCATCGCCACCCGCACCGAGCGCATCCGGCTCGCCTCCGGCGTCACCGTGCTCAGCTCCGACGACCCGGTCCGGGTGTTCCAGCGGTTCGCGACCCTCGACGCGCTGTCCGGCGGGCGCGCCCAGGTCATGCTCGGTCGCGGGTCGTTCACGGAGTCGTTCCCGCTGTTCGGCTTCGACCTGCAGGACTACGAGGTGCTGTTCGAGGAGAAGATCGAGCTGTTCGCGCAGCTGCTGCGCGAGCAGCCGGTCACCTGGTCCGGCAGCACCCGCGCCTCCCTGACCGACGCCGACGTGTACCCGAAGACCGAGGGCGGCCTGGAGACCTGGGTGGGTGTCGGCGGGTCCCCGCAGTCCGTCGTCCGCGCCGCGCACTACGGGCTGCCGCTCATGCTCGCGATCATCGGTGGCGAGCCCGAGCGGTTCCGTCCCTTCGTCGACCTGTACCGGCGCGCGACCGACCAGCTCGGCACCACCGCCGGACGCGTCGGCGTGCACTCGCACGGTCTCGTCGCCGAGACGGACGAGGCCGCTCGCGAGGCGTACTTCGGGGCGTACAAGCAGATGCGGGACGCCGTCGGCGCCAGCCGGGGCTGGCCGCCGCTGCGCCGCGCCGAGTTCGACGCGGAGGTCGAGCACGGCTCGCTCTACGTCGGCTCCCCGGAGACCGTCGCGCGCAAGGTGGCGACCACCGTGCGGGCGCTCGACGTCAGCCGGTTCGACCTCGTCTACACCGCGGGACCGCTGCGGGTCAGCGACCGTCTGCGCGCCGTCGAGCTGTTCGGCACCCAGGTCGCCCCGATGGTCCGCGACCTGCTCGCCGGGGACGTCGCGTGACGGCGCCCCGCACCGTCGGCATCCTCGGGGCGGGGAAGGTCGGCACCGTCCTCGCCCGCCTCGCGGTCGCCGCCGGGTACGACGTGGCCATCGCCTCGTCCGGCCCGGCCGACCGGATCGCGCTGATCGTGGACGTGCTCGCGCCCGGCGCCCGGGCCGTGGACGCCGCCGAGGCGGCCCGCGCTGACCTCGTTGTCCTCGCGTTCCCGCTGGGGAGGCTCGACCAGGTCGCCGCGCACGTCGGCGCGTCGCTCACCGGCACGCTGGTCGTCGACGCCCTCAACTACTGGTGGGAGACCGACGGCGAGCGCCCCGACCTCGAGGACCCCGCCGTCGCCACCAGCGTCCTGGTCCAGGCGGCGCTGCCGGGCGCCCGGGTCGTCAAGGCGTTCAACCACATGGGGTACCACGACCTCGACGAGGGCCACCGGCCCGCGGGGACCCCCGGGCGCCGGGCCGTCGCCGTCGCGGCAGACGACCCCGACGCGGCCGCCGAGGTCGCGCGGTTCGTGGACGCCCTGGGGTTCGACCCCGTCGACGCCGGGTCGCTCGCCGACTCCGTCGCGCTCCAGCCGCACGCCGAGGCGTTCGGGGCGAACGAGGACGCCGCGACGCTGGCGGCGCTGGTGGCGCGGTTCCCGACGACGGAGCGCGGGGCGCTCGTCACGGTGGCGCGAGCCAGGTAGGCGCGGACGGCTGCGTGGGGTCGGCGGCGGGGACGGTCGGAGCTGACCACGTGTCGACAGGCGGGCGGTGGCGTGCGGGAGGGTTGCCACCGCGAGGTCTCCGTCGTGCTGCCCGCGCCGTGAAGCCGGCGCTGACGCGGGGTCGGGGTCCCGGGCCGCCGCCGACGAGATCGGGGTTGACGCGCGGGTCCCGAGGTGAGAGGCCGCGAACGGGTTCGCGCCGCCGCGGAGCGCTGACCTGCATGGGGACGGGGCCGGCCTTCACGCTGCGACCGTGGCGGCGGAGGTCCGGCCATGATCGGACCGCGCGACGGCCCCAGTGGAGGGCACCCCCTCGGCAAGCGGGGACGGGCCCTGGCACCTGTGCAGTCTGGCTACCGAGACCCGGCGAGGTGGGTGACACCACCGCGAACCGGACGCCGGGAGACGGGAGCGTGAGGCCGTGGACCGGATCCGCAGGACGCAGCCGCGCAGCGACGCGAGCTGCACGATCGACCTGGAGCAGGCCGGGTGCCGACGACGGTGCGGCTCGTGCCCGACTATCGCGGCGGTCGGGCGCGCCGTCGCCTTCCGTGTCCGGGACGTGCGCTGATGGACCAGCGCTACCTCGAGCACCTGCGCCCGGACGACCCGTACTACGCACCGCGCGCTGCGCGCTCGGACGGGTACCGGGTCGACCTCCCGGAGCAGTGGACCAGCCGCGCCGGCGACCACTGCCCTGGCGGTCGTCGCCCGCCACTGCTTCGCGCACGGCACGGCCTTCACGTTCACGCCGTCGCCGTTCACCCTCCGTCTCAAGAACGCGAAGCAGGCCAGCCAGACGGAGTCGGGCAAGTTCATCACGGTCTACCCGGTCGGCGACGATGCGCTCCGTACGCTCCTGACCGAGCTCGACCGGGACCTGGCAGATGTCCGGGGGCCGCACGTCCTGACGGACCTGCGGTGGCGGGACGGTCCGTTGTTCGTCCGGTTCGGCGCATGGCGTCGCCACGACGACGGCTCGCTCACCCTGGTCGGGCCGGACGGCGCGCGTGAGCCCGACATCCGGGTGCCACGGGGTGCTGAGCGGCGCCAGCAGGTGAACCGGGGCCGGGGCGCGGGTCGTGGACCGGCGCCCCGGTCCCTGGTCGGGCCACCAGCCCGCACGAGCGGTTCAGCACAGAGCGAGGCGACGACGAGACGGAGCAGAGGATGGTCCTCAGGTTGGAGGGTGCCGTGGTGCAGCGGCGCTCGGGCGAGCGGGTGTTCACCGTCGGACCGGTCGACCTGTCGCTGGCGGCGGGCGAGTCGCTGGCGGTCGTGGGGCCCTCGGGGTGCGGGAAGTCGACGCTGCTGCGGGTGCTGTCCGGCCTGAGCGTCCCCACCCAGGGGCGGGTGTGGTTCCACGACACCGATGTCGGCCGGCTCGGGGACGGCGCGCGGGCACGGTTGCGCCGCCGCGAGTTCGCCTTCGTGTTCCAGGACGGCATGCTGCTGGATGCGCTGACGGTGGCCGAGAACATCACCGTCCAGGCCCGGATCGACCGGCGGCGGCTGGCACCGGAGGTGGTCAGCGACTGCCTGGCGCGTGTGGGTCTCGCCGGATACGAGCAGACGGCTGTCGACGAGCTGTCCGGCGGTGAGCAGCAGCGCGTCGCCGTCGCACGGGCGCTCGCGATGGCGGCACCGGTGGTGTTCGCCGACGAACCAACGGGCGCTCTGGACCCGGTGGCGCGCGACGACGTCGTGCGCGCGCTGCATCAGGTCCCGCAGGCGGGGGGTTCGCTGGTGCTCGTCACGCACGACCCCCAGGTCGCCGCCCGCGCGGACCGGGTGCTGCTGCTGCGCGCGGGCCGCGTCGCGGCGCAGGCGGGTCGTCTGGACCCGGCCAGGGTCGCGGAGCTGATCGGTGCGCCGGCGTGAGCCGGCTCGCCGCGGCCCTGCGTCGCCGCCACCGGGGGGCGTTCGCGGTGCTCGCTGTCGTCGTCGCTGTGGGGGCGCTGCTGATCTGCGCGCTCGCAGCGCAGGCGGTCGCCGTGGTGCGGAGCGGCGGAGTCGGGGACCTGACGTCGGTGGCCATGTTCGTGGTCATCGCCGGCCTGCTGACCGCGGTGCTGCTGCGGTCCTGCGTGGACCACCTGGTGACGACGCGCTGGGGCGAGTACATGCGCCTGCGCATCCTGGGTGCCACGCGCGCGCAGATCACGTCCATGATGGTCGGGGACCTGCGAGGGGTGACGCTGCTCGGCGCCCTCCTCGGCGCCGCCGGGGCCACGCTGGTGTGGACGCCGGTGAGCGAGACCTTGCACGGGCTCGACGTGGTGGACGAGGTGCACCCGCTCGGCCTCGTCACGGCGCTGACCGCCACGGCCGTGACCGTGCTGCTGGTGTGCGCCTGCGCGCTCGCGGGCGTGGCGTCGGCGGCCTGGGCGGTCTGCCGGCCCGAGCCCGCGCTGCGCCGCCGCGACCCCGGCGCCCGGCCGCC
>NZ_RFFI01000058.1 GCF_003696205.1 Cellulomonas triticagri | reverse complement strand
GGGTCGCCGAGGGGCTGGCGGACCCGGAGGTCGTCGCCGTCGCCGACGAGCCCGCCGACGGCGCCTCCCGGGTCGCGGATCTGCGGGCCGCCGCGACGCAGGCCCGCGCCGACGCCGACGCCGCGGGAGCCGCCCTCGGGTCGGTGCTGGACCGTACCGAGCGCGCCGAGGCCGCCGCCACGCACGTGCACGCCGCGTCGACCGCGCTCGCCACCGCCGACGCGGACGCCGGACCGGTGACGCGCATGGCGCGCCTCGCGGGCGGCGCTGACGCGGACAACGCCAAGGCCCTCTCGCTCGCCACCTACGTGCTGGTGCGCCGGTTCGAGGACGTCGTCGCGGCCGCCAACGACCGGCTCCGCGAGATGTCCGACGGCCGGTACGAGCTCGAGCGCAGCGACGAGAAGGAGGACGTGCGCAGCCGGCGCACGGGCCTCGCGATGCGGGTCGTGGACCACACCACCGGTTCCGCCCGCGACCCTCGCACCCTGTCCGGTGGGGAGACGTTCTACGTGTCGCTGTGCCTGGCGCTCGGTATGGCCGACGTCGTCACTGCCGAGGCGGGCGGGGTCGAGCTCGGCACGCTGTTCATCGACGAGGGCTTCGGGACGCTCGACCCGCACACGCTCGACGCCGTGCTGGGGGAGCTCGGGCGGCTGCGGGCCGGCGGCCGGGTGGTCGGGGTGGTCTCGCACGTCGAGGCGCTCAAGCAGGCCGTGGCGGAGCGCATCGAGGTGCGGCGGCGGGCCGACGGGTCGAGCACGCTGACGGTCGTGGCGGGCTGAGACGTGCGGGATCCGCAGGTGCCTGACGGCCACCGGGCGGGTGCCCGCCCCGAGGTCGTCTGCCTGTGCGGCTCGATGCGGTTCGTGGCGGAGATCCGGGCGACGACCTGGGAGCTGACCCTCGCGGGCGTCGTCGTCCTCGCGCCGAGCGAGGTGGGTGTCGAGGGCGAGTCGATCAGCGACGAGCAGAAGGCCGTGCTGGACGCCGTCCAGCGGCACCGGATCGACCTCGCCGACCGGGTGGTGGTCGTGAACCCCGGCGGGTACGTCGGGGAGTCCACGACCCGGGAGATCGCGTACGCCCGGGCGGGTGGCACGCCGGTCTCGTTCACCCACGCCCTCTGACCGGAGCGTGTCCCGGGGTCGCCGCGGCTCACCAGGTCCAGCCCCGCGCCGCGAGCTCGACCTCCTCCCGCATCCGCTCCCACGGGTCCCCCTTGGCGCGCGGCAGCACCTCCACCCCGGCGAGCCGGCAGGCGTCCGCGAGCAGCGCGTCGTAGGCGAGCTGGCTGGCGATGATGCGCTCGGCGCGGGCCCAGGCGTGCGGGTCGTCCTCGAGCTCGCGCAGGTGCTCCGCGACGATGCCGAGCCGGATCTGCACGTGCAGCGCGTCGAACGGGTCGGGTGCGGTCTCGCGGTGGTGGCCGCGGCGGAGGCGGTCGGCGGTGCGGTCGAGCGCCCCGGCGACGTGCCCCCGGACCCGGTCCCGGTTCCGGCCCGCGCGGCGTCGCGGCGTCGACCTGTCGCCCGGGAGCAGCCGCAGCAGCACCGCGAAGGTCAGCGCCGGGAGCACCATCCACAGCACCAACAGGGACCACGTCATCGGAGCACCTCGTGGGAGAACCCTAGATCGCCGGTATGACGCGCGCCACACTGAGGAGGGGGTGTGCGGGACCGAGGTCCCCAGGGGTGGGATCAGGGGACGACCAGGGTCTTCACGGATGCCGCCGCGTCCCGCGCGGACGGGACGATGCTCGTGCCCACCAGCGGACTCACAGGAACCGGGGACCATGACGACCAACGACGCCACACCGATCGCGAGCGCACGAGGGCTGGTGAAGACGTACGGCCGGGGGGGACACCGCGGTGCGTGCGCTCGCCGGGGTGGACGTGGACTTCGGCCGCGGGGAGCTCACCGCGATCATGGGCCCGTCCGGGTCCGGGAAGTCGACGCTGATGCACTGCATGGCGGGCCTGGACCGCTCGGACGCGGGATCCGTCGTGGTCGACGGGCTCGAGGTCAGCGGCATGCGGGAGCGGCAGCTCACCCGGCTGCGCCGGGACCGGCTGGGCTTCGTGTTCCAGGCGTTCAACCTGGTGCCGACGCTGACGGCGCTGGAGAACATCACCCTGCCGCTGGACATCGCGCGCCGCCCGGTGGACCGCGCGCACCTCGACGCCGTCGTGCAGGCCGTCGGGCTCGCGGACCGGCTGGACCACAAGCCCACCGAGCTCTCCGGTGGGCAGCAGCAGCGAGTCGCGTGCGCCCGTGCCCTGGTGTCGCGTCCGGCCGTGGTGTTCGCCGACGAGCCGACGGGCAACCTCGACTCGACGTCGTCCGGCGAGGTGCTGGGCTTCCTCCGCCGCTCGGTGGACGACCTGGGGCAGTCCGTCGTGATGGTCACGCACGACCCGACGGCGGCGTCCTACGCGCACCGCGTGCTGTTCCTGGCGGACGGCCGCCTGGTCGGCGAGGTCACGGACCCGACCCCGGACTCCGTCCTGGCGGCGCTGACCGCCCTGCGCCCGGCCCCGGCTCCCGCCGGCGCGGTCGGCTGATGCTCCGGGTCGCCCTGCGGGGCATCCGCGCGCACCTGGTGCGCTTCCTGCTGTCGCTGCTCGCGGTCGCGCTCGGCGTCGCCTTCGTGGCGGGGACGTTCTCGCTGCGCACGATGATGTCGAGCACCTTCTCCGGCATCGTGGACGCCGCCGCGCCCGCCGACGCGTACCTGCGCCCGCCGGGCGGCGGGGCGTTCACCGCGGAGGGCGGGACCGGCAGCACCGGCACCGTCCCGCGGGCGCTCGCGGCCGAGGTCGCGGAGGTGGACGGCGTCGCGCACGCCATCCCCGAGGTGCAGGGTGCGATCGTCCTGGTCGGGGCGGACGGCACGGCGGTGCAGAGCACCCAGGCGCCGAGCATGGCGTTCCCGTACGTGACCGAGGACCCGGCGATCGAGGTCGTCGAGGGCCGCGGCCCGTCGGCACCCGACGAGGTCGCGCTGGAGACGGCGACGCTCGCGTCCTCCGGCTTCGCGATCGGCGACGCGACGCAGGTGGTCGTGGGCGGGCAGGTCACCGACGTGGAGATCGTCGGGAGGGTCGACATGGGCGGCCCGATGGCCGGCGCCACGATCGTGCTGGTCGAGCCCGAGACGGGCTACGCGCTGTTCGCGCCGGACGGCGGCGTCGGGGACATCGCGGTCTACGCCCAGGACGGCACGACGGCCGAGCAGCTGGTGGACCGGCTCGGGGCGCTCACCTCGGCCGACGTCGAGGCCGTCACCGGGCAGGAGCTCCGGGACGAGAACAAGGCCGCCATCGACGAGATGCTGGGCTTCGTCACGACGTTCCTGCTGGTGTTCGCGGCCATCGCGCTGTTCGTGGGCGCGTTCATCATCTCGAACACGTTCGCGATGTCCGTGCGGCAGCGGATGCGGGAGTTCGCGCTGCTGCGGGCCGTGGGGGCGTCGCCCGCGCAGGTGTTCACCTCGATCCTCGTCCAGGCGGCGGCGGTCGGGCTGATCGGGTCGGCGCTCGGCGTCGCCGGTGGGCTCGGCCTGGTCGTCGGCCTGAAGGCCGTGCTCGGGGCGGTCGGCATGGACCTGGCGGGGAGCATCCCCGTGGACGCGGCGACCGTCGTCGTCTCGCTGGTGGTCGGCACCGTGGTGAGCGTGCTCGCCGCCGCCGTCCCCGCCCGTCGCGCGGCCCTGGTGCCGCCGGTCGAGGCCATGCGCGACGAGGTGACCGTGCCGGAGCGCTCGATCCGGGTGCGCGCGGTCGCGGGCCTGGTGCTGACCGGCCTGGGTGCAGCCGGGGTCGCGGCGGCCACGCTGAACTCGGGCCCGGACACGATGGACGCGGCGCTCGGCGCGGGCGCGGCGGCGGTGCTGCTCGGCGTGCTGATGCTCGCGCCCGGCATGGCACGCGGCGTCCTCGGGGTGCTGGCCTGGCCGTTCGTGCGCGCGATCCGCCCGGTGGGCCGGCTGGCGCGCGGCAACGTCGTCCGCAACCCGCGCCGCACCGCCTCCACGGCGGGGGCGCTGATGATCGGCATGGCCCTGGTCGGGGCGGTGTCGGTGATCGCGGTGTCCGCGCAGCAGTCGGTCGCGGGCGTGGTGGAGTCGCAGACGAACGCGGACCTGGTGCTGCGCTCGGCGACGTTCGACATCCCGAAGGGCGCGATCACGGACGTCGCGGCGCTGTCGGAGGTCGGGCGGTCCGACGTCTTCGCGGCCGCGGCGCTGCCGGTGACGCTCGACGGGGACGACGCGGCGGGGACCCCGTACGTCGCGGGCGTCGCGGACGACCTGTTCGACCGCACCATCGAGGCCGAGACGGTGGACGGCGACCTCGCGTCGCTCGCGGACGGGGAGGCCGTCGTCCAGGAGTCCGCCGCCGAGGAGTACGGCTGGGCCGTCGGCGACACGCTCGTCGTCACGGGTCCGCGCGGCCCGCAGGACCTCACGGTCGGCGCGGTGTTCAGCACGAACGTGCTCGGGGCGGCCGTCGTCGTCCGCACGGAGGTCCTCGACGGCCTGGTCCCGCCGGAGCAGCAGCTGGTGGACACCCTCATGGTGTCCGCGGCCGACGGCGTCGCGGTCGCGGACCTGAAGAACGCGGTCGCCGAGGCCGTCTCGCCCTACGTGGTGGTCTCGGTGCTCACGCAGGAGGAGTTCGTCTCCCAGCTCGCCGACCAGGTGAACCAGGTGCTGGTGATCCTGTACGCCCTGCTCGGGCTGTCCGTCGTGATCGCGGTGCTCGGCATCGTCAACACCCTGGCGCTGTCCGTCATCGAGCGGACGCGGGAGATCGGCCTGCTCCGTGCCGTCGGCCTCGGCCGGCTGCAGCTCGCGGGCACGGTGGTGATCGAGTCGGTGCTCACGGCGGTGTTCGGCACGGTCGTCGGGCTGGTGGTGGGGGTGTCGCTCGCGGCGACGCTGCCCACGGTCTACGCCGACGACGGGCTGTCGGAGCTCGTCATCCCGTGGGGCAGCCTCGGCGCGATGCTCGCGCTCGCGGTCGTGGTCGGCGTCCTCGCGGCGCTGTGGCCCGCCACCCGGGCCGCCCGGATGCGGGTGCTGGACGCCGTCAGCTACGAGTGAGGACCCACCCGTCCGGGCCGGCGAGCGCGTCGGCCCGGGCGGGGCCCCACGTCCCCGGCTCGTACGGCTCGGGCTCCGGGCGGTCCGGGCCGAGCAGCGGCGCGAACGCCGCGAACGCGGCCCGCAGCCCGTCCGGGCTGGTGAACAGGGTGCGGTCGCCGACGAGCACGTCGTGCAGCAGCGAGGCGTACGGGGGCAGCGGGTCGCCCGGCTCGACGTCGTCGAGCGCGAGCGACGCCGTGCCCGTCGCGAGCGCCAGGTCGGGTCCGGGTCGCTTCACGGTCGTCGTGATGTCGATGGCCCCGTCCCCCGCGAGCGAGACGCTCACCCGGCCCGGGCCGGCGGGCTCGCCGAACAGCTCGTCCGGGGTGCGCAGCACGAGGGTGACGCGCTGCGCCTGCGCGGCCATCCGCTTGCCGGTGCGCAGCAGGAACGGCACACCCCGCCACCGGTCGTCGTCCACCCACAGCCGGGCGGCGACGAAGGTGTCGGTCGTCGAGTCGTCGGCGACGCCCTCGATGTCCCGGTACCCCGTGAACTGCCCGAGGACGACGTCCTCGCGCGGGTCCAGCGGCCGGAAGCAGCGGATGACCTCCTCGCGCGCGGCCGCGAGATTCTGGGCGTCCATGGCCGCCGGCGGACCCATCGCGACCTGCGCGGCGACCTGGAAGAGGTGGGTGACCAGCATGTCCAGCGCGGCGCCGGTGGCGTCGTAGAACTCGGCGCGGTCGGCGACGTCCAGGGTCTCCGGGACGTCGATCTGCACCTGCGCCACGTGCTCCCGGCTCCAGATGCCGCCGAACAGCTCGTTCGCGAACCGCAGCACGTGCAGGTTCTGCGTCGCCTCCTTGCCGAGGAAGTGGTCGATGCGGAACACCTGCTCCTCGTCGAGCACCTCGTGCACCAGCGCGTCGAGCTCCTCGAACGACTCCGGGGACGTCCCGTAGGGCTTCTCGTAGACCACCCGCACCCCGTCGGCCAGGCCGTGCGCACGCAGCCCGCGGGTCGTCGGCGCGAACGCCGACGGCGGCACGGCCAGGTAGTGCACCACCGTCACGTCGGCGTCGTCGTCCCCGGCGAGATCCGCCGTCGCCGCCTGGATCGCGTCGACCAGGCCGCCGGGCTCGTCCTCGGTGAACGTGCTCGCGTACCGGACGTGCCCGTCCAGGGCGTCCGCACGGTCGGCGTCGCCGTGCTCGCGCAGCGACTCCCGGACGACGTCCGCGAGCTCGTCGTCGGTGTGCTCCTGACGCCCGGTGCCGAGCAGCAGCCACCGCTCGGGCAGCAGGTCGGCGGCGGCCAGGGCCTGCAGGCCGGGGTAGACCATGCGGCGGGCGAGGTCGCCGCGCGAGCCGTGCAGCACCAGCAGCACCGGGCCGTCGGACGAAGGGGCGGTCGGTCGGTCGGTGCGGGGCACGCGGCTCCTCTCGGGTCGGGGGTCGGTGCCGCTCGTGCCGCCGGGACCGGCGGCGCGGGCGATCGGGCGCGGGTCAGAGCGCGGGCGGGTCCGGGCGCTCGGTGTGCCGCTGCGGCGGCTCGGTGTGCTCCGGACGGTCGGGGCGCGCGGCGTCGCGCTTCTGCTTCTCCAGGAAGTCCCGCGCCTTGTCCGTGGCCGCGTCGATCTTCCGGTCCGTCGAGTCCCCGGTGCGGGCCTTGACCGCCTCGGCCGCCTTGTCGATGGCGCCCGCGATCTTGTCCTCGTTGCCCGCGACGGCCTTCTTGGCCTTGTCGACGAAGTCCCCGATACCCATGACGGCACCCCTCCCGGCTCGATGGCCCCTGCTCCACCGAGTCAACGGCCCCCCTGCGGTCGCTGCAACCGGAGGGCGTGCCGGTGCCGCCGGGGACGGGGCGCGCGGCCCCGCCCCCGGCGGCGGGTCTGGTCAGAGCGCGAACGCCGCCAGGAAGCCCGCGTTGATCGCCTCGCCGACCTTCGCCGGCTTCACGCAGTCGCCCAGCGGGATCACGTTCGGCCGGTCCGCCAGGGCGTCGGGGAGCGCGGTGTTCGGGCGCACGCCGAACGCGGACAGCACCGTGTCGGCGTCGACGTGGATCTCCTCGCCGTCGGGGCCGGTCGCGGTCAGGCCCTTCTCGTCCACCGCCGTGACGGTGTGCTCCGTGAGGATCCGCACGCGGTGCTCGGCGAGCTGCCGCAGCAGCGTGATCCGGTTGATGACGATCATGTCCTTGGCGATCTCGGACGCCATCTCCACGATCGTCACCTCGTGGCCCGCCTGCGCGAGCTCCAGCGCGGAGTCCGCGCCCGAGAGCCCGCCGCCCGCGACGACGACGCGCTGGCCGACCGGCGTGCCGAGGTGGAAGTCCAGCACCTCCACCACGTTGTCCCCGTCGATGCCGGGGATCGAGCGCGGCACGACCGGCAACGAGCCGGTGGCGACGACGACCGCGTCCGCGCCGTCGAGCTCGGGGGAGTCCGCGGCGATCTCGGTGCCGAGGTGCACCGTGACGGGCAGCGTCGCGAACTGGCGCTCCCACCAGCCGACCATGCCGCGCAGCTCCTTCTTGAACTCCGGGGTCGCGGCGGGCCACAGCACGCCGCCGAGGTTCGTGCCCTTCTCGTACAGGTCGACCCGGTGCCCGCGCAGCGCCGCGACGCGCGCCGCCTCCAGGCCGCCGGGGCCGCCACCCACGACGACGACGTGCTTCGGCCGCGGGGCGATCTGCAGCACGCGCTCGCGCTCGAACCCGACCTGCGCGTTGACCGCGCAGCCCAGCGCCTCGGCGAAGAACGCGTGCCCGACGCACATGGCGTTGCAGCGGATGCAGGGGCGCACGTCGCCGCGGCGGCCCTCGCGCAGCTTGTTCGCCCACTCCGGGTCGGCGATCAGGCCGCGCCCGATGCCCGCGAAGTCGGCCTCGCCCGCGGCGATGACGGCCTCGGCGTTCTCCGGGGTGAGGTTGCCGACCGCCATCACCGGGATCGACAGCACCTCCTTCATCGCCTTCGCGGCAGGGGCCATGCACGCGTCGCCGAGGTAGTACGGCGGGAAGACGTAGTCCATCGCCTCGTACGACCCGTCGTCCGCGATCAGCAGGTCCAGGCCCGCCGCCTCCAGGACGACGGCGATCTTCTTCGACTCCTCGACGGTGCGGCCGCCCTCGAACCGGTGGTCCACCGACAGCCGGAACGACACCGGCAGGCCGGGCGCCGCGGCCTTGACCGCGCGGATGATCTCGACCGCGAACCGGCAGCGGTTCTCGGTGGAGCCGCCGTACTCGTCCGTGCGGCGGTTCCACACCGGGCTCATGAACTGGTCGACCAGGTAGCCGGTGTGCCCGTGGATGTCGAGGGCGTCGATGCCCGCCGCGGCGGCACGGGCTGCGGCCTCGGCGTGCCGCTGCACGATGACCTGGATCTCGTGCGTCTCCAGCGGGCGGCAGAGCACCTCGGGGTGCGAGTAGTGCGGGTTGTCCGAGGCGGAGATCGGCAGCCGGTCCGGGTCGACGTTGTTGATGTTCCGGCCGAGGCCCGCGGTCAGCTGCAGCGAGATCTTCCCGCCGACGCGGTGGACCGACTCGGCCAGCGCGGTCAGGCCCGGCAGCGCGGCGTCGGTGTCGACCCGGCACAGGCCCGGGTTGATCACCTCGTAGTCCTGCGACACCGCCGAGATTCCGGTCATCACCAGGCCGGTGCCGCCCTTGGCGCGCTCGGTGTAGTACGCGATCTCGCGCTCGGTGATCAGGCCCTCGTGCGTGCCCATCTCGGTGCCCATGGGGGCGAGGGCGACGCGGTTGGGCAGGTCGAGCGAGCCGATGCGGCCCGGGGCCAGCACGTGCTCGAAGGTGGCGGTCATGGCGAGTTCCTCCTGCGGGGGGCGGGCGGCGCGGCTGATGGGGGGAGCGCCGTGTCCGGTGGGTGTCCCTGACGGGTCAGACACTGTGAGCATCGGATACCGACCGCCCGGTCAGCAGGGCCGTTCGTCCTACTTTGTGAATCCGGTAACGAACTGCGGGTGATCCTGCGGCCCTCCGCGTCGCTCCCTGTCGCCGCCCAGCACCGCCTCGTACCCTCGGGGCGTGACCCGCACCCCCCGCCGCCGCGTCGGCTGCCTCGTCGGATCGACCCTCGCCGTCGTCGTCCTCGTCGGCGGCAGCGTGCTCGCCGACCGCGTCGCGCACGGCTTCGCGCAGGACGCCGCCGCGGACGCCGTCCGCTCGCGGCTGTCCGCCGCGGACCTCGACGTCCGGATCGAGGGGTTCCCGTTCCTCACCCAGCTCGCCGGGGGCACGCTGGACGACGTCCGGCTCGCGGCGTCCTCCGCGAGCCTCCAGGGCCTCGACGTCACCGACCTCGACGTCCGCGCCACCGGCGTCGTCGTGCGCGGGGAGCGCGGCGCGGAGCACGTCACCGCCACCGCGACCGTGCCCACCGCCGCGCTGGAGGCGCTGCTGCGCGAGCGGTCCGGGTGGGACCTCGCGCTCGCCGTGCAGGGGCAGGAGCTCGTCGCGACCGGGGCGCTCGCGGGCGTCCCCGTCTCCGTGTCGCTGACCCTCGCGCCCGCGGGCGCCGACGGGCTCACCGCGACCATCACCGGCGCGTCCCTCGCCGGGCTCGGCATCGACCCCGGGGCCCTGCCCGACGGCCTCGGGGCCCGGCTCGCCGACCTGTCCGTGGTCGACCAGCTGCCCGCCGGCGCGGAGGTCACCGGCGCCACCGTCGAGGCCGACGGCCTGCACCTCGCCGTCGCGGTCGACGACGTCACGCTCGACGCGCTCTGACCGCCGTGGACGACGTCCTCTCGCTCCCGGGGCAGATCTGGGACCGCGCGACCACCGTGCAGCCCGCGCCCGACCAGGTCGTGCTGCTCGGCACGCTCGCCGTCGCGCTCGTCTGCCTCGCCGTGCCCGTGCTGTGGCACCTCACCCGGCACTTCCTGACGATCGTGCACGAGGCCGCGCACGGCCTCGTCGCCGTGCTGTCCGGACGGCGGTTGTCCGGCATCCGGCTGCACTCCGACACGTCCGGGCTCACTGTCTCCGTCGGCAAGCCCCGCGGCCCCGGCATGGTCGCCACCGCGTTCGCCGGGTACGTCGGGCCCGCCGTGCTCGGGCTCGGCGCCGCCTGGCTGCTCGGGCGCGGGTACGCCGTCGGGCTGCTGTGGCTGCTGCTGGTCGTGCTGGTGCTCGTGCTGGTGCAGATCCGCAACTGGTACGGGCTGTGGTCCGTGCTGGTCAGCGGGGTCGTGCTCGTCGGGGTCTCCTGGTGGGGGAGCGCGGCCGTGCAGGTCGCGGTCGCGTACGCCGTGACCTGGTACCTGCTGCTCGGCGCACCCCGGGCCGTGCTGGAGATGCAGGCCCAGCGTCGGCGCACCCGGGGGCGGGGCACCTCAGACGCGGACGTGCTCGGGCGGCTGACGCCGCTGCCCGGCGGGTTCTGGGTCGCGGCGCTGCTGCTCGTCTGCGTCGGCGCGCTGGTGCTCGGCGGGTCGTGGATCCTGGACCGGCCGCTGCTCTGACGCCGCCGGGCGGCGGCCGGCGTCGCTCCCGCTCGGGGCGTCAGTCGCCGACGACGCAGGAGTCGAGCTGCCGGTCCATCGCGGCGTGCTCCGCCTCGGTGACCCACAGCCCGTACGCGGCCTTCACGCGCACCTGCCGCACCACGTAGGCGCAGCGGTAGCCGGTGCTCGGCGGCAGCCACGTCGCGGCGTCGCCGTCACCCTTGGCGCCGTTGGTCGGACCGTCCACCGCGAGCAGGTTGGCCGGGTCGTTCGCGAACTGCCGCCGGGTCTCGGCGTCCCACTGCTGCGCGCCCTTCTGCCAGGCGTCGGACAGCGGGACGACGTGGTCGATCTGCACATCGGCGCTGCTCGGCCCGCGCTCGAAGTCGATCACCTGGTCGGTGAACGGGTCCGCCAGCGTCCCGGACAGCACCACGCAGTCGTGCGTGCCCTCCTCGAACACGACGTCCGTGAGGTCGCGCGCGAGCACGTCGTTGCGTGTGTCGCAGCCGTTGCGGTCGACGTCCGCCCACGCCGGCCCGAACTCCTCCCTCTCGTACCCGGTGCGCGGCGCCCGACCCTTGACCTCCAGCGCCGCGAGCTCGGTGCGCGCCCGGTCCAGGTCGGTCGCCGTCACCGGGAACCGCGCGGACTCCTCCGCCTGCGACCACAGCGGCAGCCCCGCGCCCAGCGCCACCGCCACCACGAGGACGACGAACGCCCAGCCGGTGACCGTGCCACCGCGCCGGCGGGGCCTGGAGGACGGACGACGACGGGGGCGGGTGGTGCGACTCACCGCGGAACGGTCGCACACGGCACCGACACAGCACCTCCTCCCGCTCCCGCCGGGCGCGTCGCGCGACCAGCACGGACGCGCCCTACGGTCGGTCGGGGAGGTGCGATGCGCGCGACGCAGGGGGACGGGACGACCGGTGCCACGACGGCGTCTGGCGGGACGAGGATGCCGGGCGGTGCCGCGGCACCGGGCGGCGCGACGCAGCCGGACCGGAGGCCGCCGCCCGACGTGACGACGACCGAGCCGACGACGACCGAGCCGCCGACGAGCAGCACGCCGCCGCCCGCCCGGGTGCCCGCCGCCCGGCCGTGGCTCCGCACGCTGCTCGCCGGTGGCGCGGTCGTCACGGCGGGCCTGCTGGTGTCCCGGTACGGTTCGGGACCGGTCGGGGACGCCCTCGGGGACGCGCTGTACGCCGCCCTCGTCCTGCTCCTGGTGGCGTTCGTGGTCCCGCGCCGGGCCCTCGCCGTGCAGGCCGCCGTGGCACTGGCGGTGTGCTGGGCGGTCGAGGTGGCGCAGGCGACGGGCGGTCCGGAGTCCGCGGTGCGGGCGTGGCCCCCGCTGCGGTACCTGCTCGGCACGACCTTCGCGTGGGCGGACCTGGTCTGGTACGCCGTGGGCGTCCTCGCGACGTGGTGGCTCATGCTCGGGACCTCCCGGGGGCGGGTCGGCGCGACGGGCGCCGCGACCACCTCAGCCTGACGCGGTCCCCGCCGCCGGTGCCGCCAGCGGGCGCCTCGCCTGGGGACCGCGCACGGCCCCGCGGCCTGTGGACGGCTCGGCGGCGTCCGGAGGCTCAGTGGCTCAGTCCTTGCGCGGCGCCACCCCGTGCACGTCCGCGACGGGGAACCGGCGGCGTGCCTCGGCCTGCTTGTCGAGCGTCGCCTGCAGCACGTCGACGCCGAGGACGTCCGCGAGCCGCAGCAGGTACACGAGGACGTCGGCGATCTCCTCGCCCGCGCGCCGCCGCCGGTCGGGGTCCTCGAAGTGGGCGCGGGCGCCGTCGGCGGGCAGCCACTGCACGAGCTCGGCGAGCTCCCCGACCTCCCCGACGAGCGCGAGCACGAGCGACTTCGGGTCGTGGAACTGCTCCCAGTCCCGCTCGGCGCTGAACTCCCGGATCAGCGCGGTGAGCCGCGCGAGGTCATCCATGCCCCCACCCTGGCACGGCCACCGCACCGGCGGGTCAGCGCAGCAGCCAGGTCGGCTCGCGCAGGTAGTGCTCGGCGACCAGGAGCGTCCCGGGGGTCTGCTCGGCGCGGAGGTCGCCGGACGGCCCGCCCAGCGGCTCGGTGGCGGTGCGGCCGAGCAGCTGGAGCCGCCGCAGCATCGACAGGGCGCAGGCGGTGCGCGCGTCGTCGCCGGTCAGCGGTCGGACCTCCTGGTACCCGGCGGCCCACGCCTGCGCCCGCAGCGGCGCGTCGGGACGGTGCTCGACGTAGGACAGCGCGGCGGCGAGGTCGAGGACGAACCAGGAGAACCCGCAGTCGTCGAAGTCGATGACGGTGAGGTCGTCGGCGTCGACCAGCAGGTTGCCGGGCCGCAGGTCGGCGTGCACGAGACCCCAGACGTCGGGGCCGCGCGAGGCGTCGTGCAGGACGTCGAGCGCGGCGTCCCGCGCCCGGACCAGCAGGTCGCGGTCCGCGTCGGACAGGCACGCCTGCTCCCAGGCTCCCCAGCGGCTGTCCGGGCCGACGAGGTCCGCGGGCTCCCAGGTGGGCCGGACGAAGTCGAGCGGGCGGTGGAAGGCCAGGGCGTGGTCGTGCAGCAGCGCGGCGGTGCGGCCGACCCGGCGGTGCCACGTCTCGGGGTCCGGGGCGGTGGGCAGCACCTCGTCCAGCGGCAACCCGGCGGTGAACGTGGTGGTCAGGCACACCCAGTGCCGTTCGAGGTCGTCGGTGACCATCGCGACGCCGCCCCCGTCGACCGGCGGGACGACGGACGGGACCCGCACGGTCCCCGCGGCGCCGACCGCGCGGAGCCAGGTCACCTCGGACTCGGCGGCGGCGGTGTCCTCCATGTACGCGGGGCGGGAGACGCGGGTCATCGCGACGGGGACGGCCCCGACGCGCACCCGGAAGGTCGCGTTGTGCGAGAGCCCGACCAGGTCGACGGCGGTGCGCGCGGGGTCCCACTCCCACTCCTCGCAGAGCGCGGCGTGCAGCCACCGCGGGGCCGGGGCCCCCAGGGGGAGCCGGGCGAACGGTGGTTCGCGGTCCGCGAGCCCGGTCCTGCCCGCGTCGTCGTCGGTCGTCATGGCCACCTGCCCCCGGGTGCTCGCGTCGTCGCCCGGTCCGGCGCGACCGCCGGACCCACGGCGATCCTCGGCACCCCTCGCGCGCGCGGACAAGGGCGACGGCACGGATTTCACGCAGGTGTCACCCACCGCGGGCCGGGGTGACGCGGCGGAAACACGCCCGTCCCCGGGCCGCCGCGCGCGGGCCTAGGGTGCTGGACGTGACCGAGCCGCTGCGCACGACCGACGCCCCCCTCGACGTCCCGCCCGTGCGGGTCCGTGACCACCGGGTCACGGTGCCCGTGGACCGCGCGGACCCGTCGCGGTTCGGCGAGATCGAGGTGTTCGCGCGCGAGCTCGTCGACCCGACGCGCGACGGCGAGGACCTGCCGCTGCTGCTGTTCCTGCAGGGCGGCCCCGGCGGCATGGGGCCGCGCCCGCTGGGCGGCGGCTGGTGGTCCACGGCGCTGCGCACGCACCGGGTGGTGCTGCTGGACCAGCGCGGCACCGGGCGCTCCGGGCGGGTGGACGGCCGCACGATGGCCCGGTTCGCCACCGGGACGCAGGCGGCCGAGTACCTGGCGTGCTTCCGGGCGGACGCGGTCGTCGAGGACGCGGAGGCCGTGCGGCACGCGGTCTACGGGGGCCGGCGGTGGGCGACCCTCGGGCAGTCCTACGGCGGGTTCCTCACGCTGACCTACCTGTCGCGGCACCCCGAGGCGCTGACCGCCTGCTACGTCACCGGCGGCCTGCCCGGCACCCGCGCCACCGCCGAGGACGTCTACGCGCGGACGTTCCCGCGGCAGGCGGCGCGCGACGCGGCGTTCGCCCGCCGGTACCCGGACGACGTCGCCCGCCTGGGGGCGCTCGCGGACCGGCTCGCCGCCGGGGACGTGCGGCTGCCCGACGGCGACCCGTTCACGGTCCGCCGGCTGCAGACCCTCGGGATGCCGCTGGGCATGAGCACCGGCGTCGACGGCCTGCACTGGCTGCTGGACACCCTCGACGCTGACGCGGACGGCGTCCCGGACGACGCGTTCGCGCTGGCTGTGCAGACCCAGACCGGCTTCGACGCGAACCCGCTGTACGCCGTGCTCCAGGAGGCGATCTACCACCAGGACGAGCGCGCCGGCGGGTGGGCGGCGCAGGCCGAGCGCGAGCGGCACCCCGGGCTCGCCGAGACGGCCCGGCCCCTCGGCCTGACCGGCGAGGCGGTGTTCCCATGGATGTTCGCCGAGGTCCGGGCGCTGCGCCCGTTCCAGGAGGCGGCGGAGGCGCTCGCGGCCCGGACGTCCTGGCCCGCCCTGTACGACCACGACCGGCTCGCGGCGAACGAGGTGCCGGTCGCGGCCGTGCAGTACGTGCACGACCCCTACGTGGACCTGGACCTCGCGACCGGCACCGCCGACGCGGTGGGGAACGCGCAGGTGTGGGTGACCAACGAGTACCTGCACGACGGGCTGCGCGCCGCGGGCGACGTGGTGCTGCCCCGGCTGGTGGACCTCGCGGCGGGCCGCTGGTCGGTCACCCGGGGCTGACCCCGCCGTCGTGCGGCGGGCTCAGAGCAGCCGCCGCGACCCCGGGCGGACGACGCGCAGCCAGCGGTAGCCGTACCCGGGCAGCTCGACCTCGACGCGGCCGTCCTCACCCAGCGCGTACCCGCCGTCCTCCAGCACGTCGACCAGGTGCACGACCGTGTCGTCCGCGGCGTGGCTGGCGGTGGACGCCGTACCGTCCGCAGGTCCGGGGTCGCCGGGGTCGCGGACGGCGTCCGCCAGCCGCAGCGGCACCGTGACGGCGTCGGGGCCGAGGTTGTGCAGCGCGACCATCGACGCGTCCTGCCAGGTGCACCGGTGCGCCAGCACCGCGGGGTGCGGCTGGTCGAGGATCTCGGCGCGCTCGGCCCAGCCGAGCTCGGGGCACTCCCGGTAGCGCCGCAGCAGGGACTGCAGCCACCGCAGGAGGGAGTCCGGGTCGCGGCGCTGGTCGGCGACGTTGACGTGCTCCGGTCCGAAGCCGCCGTCGGTGACCGGTCCGGACAGGCGCCGGGGCGGAGCCGCCGAGAAGCCGCCGTTCGGCCCGGACGTCCACTGCATCGGCGTGCGGACCGCGAGCCTGCCGTCGGCGGCGAGGTTCTCGCCCATGCCGATCTCCTCGCCGTAGAACAGCACCGGCGTCCCGGGCAGGGTGAGCAGCAGCGAGTAGACCATCCGGACGCGGCGCGGGTCGCCGTCCAGCATCGGGGGCAGCCGACGGCGCAGCCCGCGCCCGTAGAGCTGCATGTCCTCGTCGGGCCCGAACGCCGCGAACACCTCGGCGCGCTCGTCGTCCGACAGCTTGTCGAGGGTGAGCTCGTCGTGGTTGCGCACGAACGTCGCCCACTGCGCATCGTGCGGGATCGCGGGACGGTCGCGCAGGGCCTGCGCCAGCGGACCCGCGTCGCCGCGGGCCAGCGCCAGGTACATCTGCTGCATCGCGACGAAGTCGAACTGCAGGGTGAGCTCGTCGCCCTCGGCGGAGCCGTCGGCGTCGTGGTCGCCGAAGAACAGCCGCTGCTCGTCGTAGGGGAGGTTGACCTCCCCCATGAGGATCGAGTCCCCGGTGCGTCGGGACAGGAACGACCGGAGGGCCTTCAGGAACTCGTGCGGGTGCTCGATGTCGTCGTGCGGGCTGCTCGCGGCGTCGGCCAGCATGAACGGCACGGCGTCGACACGGAACCCGGACAGGCCGAGCTCGGCCCAGTACCCGACGACCTTCGCGATGGCGTCCCGCACCTGCGGGTTCGCGGTGTTCAGGTCCGGCTGGTGCCGGTAGAACCGGTGCCGGTACCAGGCCTCGGCCTTCTCGTCCCAGGTCCAGATGCCGTCCTCCTGGTCCGGGAAGATCACCTCGTCCTGCGTCGGGGGCGGGGTGTCCGTCCGCCACACGTAGAAGTCGCGGTAGGGGCTGTCCGGGCTGCTGCGCGCCGAGCGGAACCACGGGTGCCGGTCGGAGGTGTGGTTGACCACGAGGTCGGCGATGACGCGGATGCCCCGGTCGCGGGCGGTACGGACCAGCTCGACGAGGTCCCCGGCGTCGCCGAGCCGCGGGTCGACGCCGAAGAAGTCGGTGATGTCGTAGCCGTCGTCCCGGTCGGCCGTCGGGTAGAACGGCATCAGCCACAGGCACGTGACGCCGAGCTCGGCGAGGTGGTCGAGCCGCTGCACCAGGCCGGGCAGGTCCCCGGTGCCGTCGTCGTCCCAGTCCATGTACGTCTCGACGTCGAGGCAGTAGACCACCGCGCTCTTCCACCACAGGTCCCCGGTGTCGCGGATCCTCACGCGGCGTCCTCCCCGGCGTCGACGGCCTTCAGCGCGGGCAGCAGGTGCTCCGCGGCGAGGTCCACGAACGCGTCGAGCGACGACGGCGGGTGCGTCACCGTCGGCGTCGCGTCGGCGTGCTTGTGGTGGCCGGCCCGGACGTCGGTCGCGACCTGGTGCAGGTACACCTCGTCGAACCCGACCTCGACCAGCTCGACCAGCCGGTCCCGCAGCCGCTCCGGGTCGTGCTCGATCACGACCGCGCCGCCGAGGGTGTCGTCGTCCACCGTCCGTGCGAGCGCGTCGAACTCCTCCGTCGTGGCGATGTCCCACGCCTGCGGCGGTCCCGCGGCGTTGCCCGCCCACTGCTCGCGCGCCAGCCGCCACGCCTCCGCGGGGTCGCTCGCGTACGAGACGTGCACCTGCAGGGCGACCGGACCGCGCCCGCCCGCGTCCCGGTACGCGCCGACGACGCGGCGCAGGGTGTCGAGGTCCTGGTTCACCGTCACCAGGCCGTCCGCCCAGTCGGCGTGCGCCCGGGCGGTGGCCTCGGTGACCGCGGGGCCGACCAGCCGCGGCGGCACCTCGGGCAGCGTCCACAGCTGCGCCCGGTCGACGGTCACGAGGCCGTGGTGCGTGACCTCCTCGCCCGCGAGCAGCGCCCGGATCACCTGCACGCACTCACGCAGCCGGGCGTCCCGCTCGGGCTTCGGCGGCCACGGGTCCCCGGTGATGTGCTCGTTCATGTTCTCGCCCGAGCCCAGCGCCACCCAGAACCGACCCGGGAACATCGCCGCGAGCGTCGCCGCCTGCTGCGCGATCACCGCCGGGTGGTACCGCTGGCCCGGGGCGTTCACCACCCCGAGCGGCAGCCGCGTGGTGGCCAGGGCCGAGCCCAGCCAGGGCCACGCCGCCCCCGAGTGACCCTGGTGCGTCCCCCACGGGGCCCAGTGGTCGGAGCACATCGCGGCGTCGAAGCCGGCCTGCTCGGCGTGCTGGGTGGCGGCGAGGAGCGCGCTGGGGTGGACCTGCTCGTGCGAGTTGTGAAGACCGACGCGAGTCATGCCCACGTTCCTACCGGGCGCGGCGCGGGTCCGCGCGGCGACCGGCAGGCTGCGGGTCCGCCGGGCGGCGAGCCGACACGCTCGGTTGCCTCATCCGACGTCGGTGCGCGGCCAGACCGGGGCCCACGGCGGGTCCGTGCGCCGGGCGGAGACCGCGACGTCACCGGCTTCGCGCCCCAGGGCCGAGGCGATCTCCGCGACCAGGTCCGCGACCCTCTTCGGCGCCCCGACCTGGCGGAACCCGTTGCGGCAGGTCAGGTGCAGGGCTCCGTCGACGGCGCCCACCTCGACCACCATGTGCTGGAGGGGCCCGGACCTGGACCTCGCGACCGGTACGCCGACGGTGTGGGCAACGCGCAGGTGTGGGTGACCAACGAGTACCTGCACGACGGGCTGCGGGCCGCGGGCGACGTGGTGCTGGCCCGGCTGGTGGACCTCGCGGCGGGGCGCTGGGCGGTCACCCGGGGGTCGTCGTCGCCCGCGGACCCGTCAGAGCGTCCGGACGTCGTACGCGGCCACGTGTGCGTCGGCCGTCGCGAGGGTCATCCCCTCGACACGGGCCTGGCCGACGAGCATGCGGTCGAACGGGTCACGGTGGTGCCACGGGAGGTCGCGGAGCTCGGCCGCGTGCTCGGCGGTGAAGGGGAGCGGGACGAAACCGCCGTCGACCAGGTGACCGGCGATGTCCGAGGGAGCCTCCAGCTTGCCCAGCGACGCCTTGATGGCGATCTCGGCGATGCTCACGGCCGAGAACGCGACGTCGTTGTCCGGGTCGGCAAGGGCCTCGCGGTGCCGCGCGGGCAGGCGGTCGCTGTCGGACAGCCACCAGAGCAGCACGTGGGTGTCGGCGAGGATCCTCACGCGCCGTACCAGTCGGCGTCGGAGAAGTCGTCGAAGTCCTCGGCGATGACGATCCGATCGCGCAGGGCACCGGGGGTGCGGCGGGTCGTCCGCTGCTCCAGTGCGACGAGACGCGCCACCGGACGGCCGCTCCGGGTCAGCACGAACTCCTCACCGTGCTCGGCGCGGCTCACCAGACGCGACAGGTGCGTCTTGGCCTCGTAGATGCTGACCGAGGTGCTCATGCCTCCATCGTCCTGGTCTGGTCAGGTCTGGTCAAGGCGTGGTCGTTCGGGCGCCGATCCCGGGCGACGTAAGATCTCAGGACGTGGCGACCTTCTCTGCCGTGAGCCGGCAGCACATCCTCCAGGCCATCGCCGAGCACGACGCCCGCGGCGGCGACGACTTCCTCGGCGTCTACGGCTACGGGCGCACGGCGGGCAGCTTCGAGCACGAGGGCCGGTCGTACCCGGCCATCGCGGTCCTCGGCGTGGCGCACCGGTTCGCGACCGGGCGGCAGGCGCTCGAGGACGAGTTCCACGGCGGCGCGGAGGCGGCGCTCGCGCTGCTGGGCCGCCGCGGCTTCGACGTCCCGCGGCCCGCGGGTGCCGCCCCCGCGGCTCCGAAGCGGGCGCGCGCCGCGTCCCCCGCGAAGCCCCGCACCGCCGCGCCGGCCAAGCCGCGCGCCGTGCAGCGCGAGGAGGTCGTCACCCTGTGCCCGACCTGCTCCATGGCGCTGCCGGCGACCGGGCGCTGCGACTACTGCGACTGACGACCGCCGCAGCGTCGGCGGCTCGCCCGGTCAGCGGGCCAGGTGCGCCCCGCCGTTGACCGGCAGCACCTGACCGGTCACGTGCCCCGCGCCAGGGGACGCGAGGAACTCGACCACCGCCGCGACGTCGTCGGTGGTGCCCGCGCGTCCGGTCATCGTCGCGCCGACCAGCCGCTCGCGGCGGGCCGGGGCGAGGGGACCGCCGAAGAACTCGGTGCCCTCGGTGACACCGGGCGCGACGACGTTCACCGTGATGCCCCGCGGTCCGAGGGTCCGGGCGGCGCTCGCGGCCCACGCCTCGACGGCGGACTTGGCGGCGCCGTACTCGCCCGCGCCCGCCCGCCCGGCGATGGAGCCGAACGCGACGACCCGGCCACCGTCGGCCAGTCGGTCGGCCAGGGCTTCGGTGACCAGGACGGTGCCGAGGACGTTGGCGTCGAAGGTCGCGCGCCAGCTCTGCGCGCTCGCGGCGAGCCGGTCGGCGAGCGGGGCGCCGTCCGGGGCGCCCGGCACCCCGCCGAGCCCGCCCGCGCACAGCACCAGGACGTCCACGCGCTCGGGGAGCCGGTCGCGGGCGGCGGCGACGGCACCCGGGTCCGTCGCGTCGAACGGCACGGCCGTGGCGCCGGTGTCCGCCGCGACCTCGGCGAGCGGACCGGGACGGCGCCCGGTGACCCACACCGCGTCGCCGAGCGAGCGGAACCGCTCGGCGCACGTCCGACCGATGCCGGTCCCGCCACCGGTCACGACGACGGTCCGCGGACGGGTGGGCTGCGGCTGCGCGGTCATGCTGACGTGTCTACCGGAGCGCGCGGCCGCGTGGGGGTGGTTCGGCCCCTCACCCCACCGGCGTCAGCGCGTCCACCGCCTCGAGGATCTTGTCCAGCACCACGGCCCGGTCGAACTGCAGCGCGAACTCCCGGGCCTCCGCGGCGCGGTCGGTGCGCTCCGCGGCGTCCATGCCGAGCGCCCGGTCCAGGGCCTCCGCGATGGCCGTCGCGTCCTGGACGGGCACGATCAGCGCCGTGTCGCCGACGGCCTCCGGGATGCCACCCGTCTCGGTCGTGATGACAGGGCCGCCGCCGGACAGCATCTTCTCGACCAGGGCGATCCCGAACGTCTCGACGAACTCCGGCCGGGGCTTGCTGGGCAGCACGTACGCCGCCGCGCCCGCCATCAGGTGCGGCTTCTCGTCGTCGGACACGTCGTCCAGGAACAGCACCCGGTCCGCGACGGGGGAGGCGGCGGCGTGCGCGCGCAGCATCGCGGCCTCGGGGCCGTTGCCCGCGATCACGAGTCGGTGGGTGCCGGGGGCGGCGCTGGCCGCGTACCCGTCGATGAGGTCGTCCACGCCCTTGGCCGCCGCCAGGCGGGACAGGTAGAGGACGTAGCCGTCGCGGTCCAGCCCGCGCGCGGCGAGCACGGCGTCCGTCTCGTCCTCGTCGCGACCCAGGTACTGCTGCACGTCCACGGCGGGGTAGGAGATGCGGACGCGCTCACGGCACTGCGCGGCGAACGTCGTACCGTGCCGGGCGTCCACCGCCTCGGCCTCGCTGACGATGAGGTCCCGGGTGTACGCCGAGACGGCGAGGCAGACGTCGTGGTCCAGGTAGGACGTCAGCACGTGCGCGGCGGCGCCGAACCGGTCGGCCTCGACGGCGGCCCGCACGACGTTGGTGACGTCGGAGCCGACGGCCTCGGCGACGGTGGTGACGTTCACCGGCAGGCCGGTGCGCCGGGCGACGTGCACGGCGTCGGCGACGGCGGTCGCGTGCGGCGACAGGTACAGCGACAGCGCGACGGTGGGGACGCCGTCGGTGAACAGCTCGACCAGGCGGCCGATCAGGCCCGCGACGTAGCGGCCGTCCGGGACCTTGTAGTCGCCGACCGGGTCGGGGCGCTCCACGACGACACCCTCGCGGTACGGCATGACCCGGTCCAGCGGCTTGAGCGGCAGCCCGGCGGCCTGCAGGCGGTCGATCGGCCAGGTCACGATCCGCACCTCGTCGAACCCGCGGTCGAGGGCGGCCTCGGCGAGGTTCCGAGCCTCGCCGGAGTGCCCGCAGATCACCGGGTCGGCGCGCACGACGATGACGAGCCGACGGTCGACCCGGCGCGGGGGTGCCGCGTCGGCGAGCGGGGTGGTGGGTGCGGTCACGGGGAGCCTCCGAGGGGTGGTGGAGCGAGGTGGCGCGGGGGAGGTGCGGGTGGTGCGGGTGCGGCGTGGTGCGGGCGTCAGGCGCCGCCGCTGAGCGACGGCGGCCTCGCCGCGCCGTTCCACGGGCCGGGCTCGGGCCCGAGGTCGACCTGGAGCCGCCCGCCGGCGTGCAGCTCGGTCCCGGTGATCCAGGTCCGGTCGAGCTCGACGCCGTCCAGCCGCACGCGCTGCACGTGCTGGGCGGGGCCGTCGGGCTCGGGTTCGACGAACCCGCTGGTCTCGACGGTGAACGGCTTCCCGCCGACGTCGATGCGGGCCTCGCGCCACGCGGGGGCGTTCAGCAGGAAGAGGTTCTGCCCGGCGACGGGGAACAGGCCGAGCGACGCCCACACGTACCAGGACGACAGGCCGCCGGAGTCGTCGTTGCCGGGCAGCCCGCCGCGGCCGGTGCCGAACTGCTGCTGCGTGATCGCGTGCACGACCTCGGCGGTGCGGTCCGGGCGCCCGGCGTACTGGTACGCCCAGGGGGCCTCCATGTCGGGCTCGTTGTTCAGGCCCTCGAACCGGTGCAGGGAGTACCCCGCCAGCATCTCGTCCTCGGACGGCGCCAGCCCGGGCTGGTGCACGGGGTCCGCGCCGAACCCGAAGAACCGGTCCAGCAGCGCCACGAACGCGTCGTCGCCCCCCGCCATGCCGATCCGCGGGGCCATGTCGTGCAGCAGGCGGAACGAGTAGTTCCACCGGCCGCCCTCGTAGAACGTCGAGTCGACGAGCAGCCCGGTCGCGGGGTCGAAGGCGTTGCGCCAGCGCGCGGCCAGCGGGACGAACTGGTCGACCAGGGTGCGGTCGCCGACCTGCTGGGCGATCACGGCCGTGCAGTAGTAGCCGAACGCGAGGTCGAGGGTGTGGCTGATCGGGTGGGTGCGCCCGTGCAGCAGGAACTCCTCGCCGTACGTGCGGCGCAGGTCGTTGTGCAGGTGCACGAGCGCCCAGTCCCAGTCCATCGGCAGCCCGAGCGCGCACAGGTCGGCGAGGAACGTGTGCGCGAGCGCGCTGCCCTGCCGGGAGAACCGGTCGGCGCCGCGCGCCATCCGGTAGCCGATGGGGAAGTTCCCCTCCTCCTCGGCGATGTGCAGGATCGCGGTCGCGAGCTCGACGGCCTTGTCCGGCACCAGCGCCGTGAGCAGGGGCAGCTGGGTGCGGTAGATGTCCCACATCGTCGCGATGTCGTACGCGAACGGGGTGTCCGTGGGCCAGAACGGGCTCTCGTCCGGGGCCAGGCACGGCTTGATCAGCGAGTGGTACAGCGCCGTGGACAGGACGGTCTGCTTCGCCGCCGACGGGGTGTCGACCTGGACCTTGCCGAGCTCGCGCCGCCAGTCGTGGGCGGTGCGGGCCCGGCGCTCCGCGAACGACGACGGACCCGGGCCGCACTCGCGCACCAGGTTCGCGCGGGCCTGCTCGACGCCGCGCAGCGAGAACCCGAACCGCAGCTCGACGACCTGCCCGGGCTCGCTCGGCCCGGCCCACATGAGCCCGAACGGCCGCAGCGTCGTGGGGCGGATCCGGTCGAAGTCCAGGCGGGTGCCGCCGGGCATCAGCCGCCGGTCGTACCAGAGCAGCTGGCGCCACCCCGGGGTGTCGCACTCGACGTGCACGGCCAGCGGGGCGCCCTCGACGGTGATCTCGCCCTGCGCGACCCCGGGCGCCACGGACTCGAGGTGCGCGCGCAGCGGCACGGTCCGCCCGTAGGGGATGTCCAGGCCGCCGAGGCTGAGGTCGATGACGAGGCGCGCGTCCCGGTGCGCGGGGAACGTGTACCGGTGCACGGCCGACTTCGGGCCGACGGTGATCTCGCAGCGGATGCCGGACTCCAGCGTCGCGGCGTAGTACCCCGGCTCGGCGGCCTCGTCGGTGATCTCCCACAGCTGCCCGAGGTCGTCGAGGGGCTGCAGCATCGGGGCGACGCGCACGTAGTTGTAGTACTTGCGGATCGCGCCGGTCCCGGACTGCTGGAAGTGCGTGAACCCCGACGCCCGCTGCGTGGTGTGCAGCTCGGGCGGCAGGCCCTCGGTCGACAGGTCGTAGCGGCCGTACCCCGTCGGGTACGCCCCCGAGTACGCGCACGCGCTGACCATGCCGAGCGGGTAGGTCGCGCCGGGGTGCGTGTTCCCGACCTGCGGCTTCGGCCACCACCAGGTCGCGGCCAGGCCGGACTGCGGCGGCAGCGCCGTGGCCTCGGTGCCGATGAACGGGTCGACGTGCTCGAACAACCAGTGCCCCCTTCGTGGCCGGTCGCGCGATCCGGGTGAGGGGGACCGTACTGGCACCAGGTGTCCGGCGGGTAACGCGCGAGCGCCCGGCCGGGCCGCCACGAGGGCGACCCGGCCGGGCGGGGTGGCGCGGGTCAGTCGCGGACGGAGCCCGCGCCGGTCAGCTCGCCCCAGGCCCAGCCCGCCAGGTCGCCCTGGACCGGCCCGGTGGCCAGCGACGGGTGCACCGCGTCGGCCGTCTCGGACCAGGTGGTGGTGCGGGTGGTGCCCTCGTCCGTGGTCACCGCGGCGGAGTCGGCCGCAGCCGACTCGCGCTCAGCCGAGCCGGCGAGCCAGGCGCCCTCGGCCCACAGGGGCGCGGTCAGGTCGAGCGCGCCCGCGCCCTCACCGAGGAACGTGCCGTCCTCGTCCCGGCCCTCGACGCCCGTGGCGGACTCCGTGGCGCCGGTCAGGGCGGGCAGCACCGCCACCTCGCCGATGCCGGCGGTGCCGGCGGTGCGGGTCGTGTCGGCCCGCTCCGTGGTGGTCTCCCGCGCGACGTCGTCGGTGCGGGTGCCGTGCGTCGCGGACGACCACGTCGACCGCTCGTCGGCGACCCACGCGTCGGCGCCGCCGGACGTCACCGGCGCGGCCACGCCGAGGTCGCCCTCGGTGCCGCCGAGCAGCGAGCCGTCCCGGTCGTCGCCGGACACGGCCTGCTCGGTGCTGCCCGACAGCCACGCCGCCGGGTCGGCCGTGAGCTCACCGGTGCTGACGCCCGCGGTGGTGGCGGACTCGTGGGCCCGCTCCGCGCGGCTCCAGGTGGCGTCGCCGTCGGCGTCGGTGCGCATCGTCCACGCCTCGTCGGTGCCGGACCGCTCGTCGGTGAACCCGGCGGTCAGCCCGCCGAGGTTCACCGGGCTGCTGAGGTCCGCCGAACCCGTCGCGCCGGACGTGCCGGTCACGTCGTCCTCGTCGCCCGCACCCGCGGCCCACGCGGTGCCGTCGAGCACCGCCGCCGGGTCGAGTGTGGTCTCGCCGAGGCCGAGCGTCCCCGTGGTGGTGGACTCGCTCGTGCTGGTCGAGCCCTGCGTGGCGGACGCGCCGTCCGCGTCGGTGACGGTCGACTCCTGCGCCGACGCGTCCTGCGTGGTGGTGCTGCCGGTGACCGACACGCCGCCCACCGACACCGGTGCGGCGACCTCGGCCGTGCCCGCGCCGGACGTCGTGCCCGCGCCCTCGTCGGAGCCCGTCGCGCCCTGCGCGGAGCCGGAGCCCGCCAGCGCCGCCATCGGGTCGACGGTGATCGCCCCGACGTCGATGCCCAGGTCGGACGTGGTGCTGGAGGCGTCCTCGTGCGTCGAGGTGCTGGTGCCCTCGTCGGTCGTCGTGGTGGTCGTGCCACCCGACTGCTGCGAGGAGGTGGAGGACAGGCCGATGCTCAGGCCGCCGAGGCTGATCGGCGCCTCGACGCCGGCCTCCCCGGAGCCCTGGGTCAGGCCGAACGCGTCGGTGGTCCCGGCGTCGTCCGCGAGGGCGACGCCCGCCCCGACGAGCAGCAGCCCGCCGGTGACCCCGGCGACGCCGAGGGTCCGCTTGAGGTAGATCGAGGACATGGTGGTTCCTTCCGCCGCGCGCCCGGTGGCGCGCGCTGATCGCTGGGTCCGCGGCCGGTCCGTCGAGGTCCGGCGCGGTCGTGCCGTCTGCCGTCGCTGCCCGCCGTGGGGGCGGTGCGCGGCGGCGAGGGCGCGATCAGTCGGGGCGGGCGCCCGGACGGTCCGCGAGACCCGCGGGGACGACGTCGTCCCCGGCGGTGCGGGAGCCCAGCTCGACGAGAGCCGGGAGCAGGAGGGGCGCGGTGGCCAGGGCCGCGTCGGCGGTGCCGGACGCGGCGCGGGGGGACGCGGTGCCCGAGGAGGCGGGGGCCGCCGGCGCGACGGGCGCCTCGACGGGGAGCGTGGGGCGGGGCGTGCCCGCCGCCGCGGTCGGAGCCTCCGGCAGGGCCGTCGCCGTGGTCGCGGCCGGGAGGTCGGCCGACGGGGCGGGCAGGACGGGCGTCATGCCGTCGGTGCCCGGAAGAGCCGCGCCCGGCTGGTCGCCGCCAGGCAGGGGGAGCGTCGCCCCCGGAGCCGTCGGGGCGGGCGCGGGGAGCAGCGGATCGGTCACCGGGGCGAGCGGGTCCGTCACCGGGGCGAGCGCGTCCGTGACGGGGGCCAGGGCGTCGGTCACCGGGGTGAGCGCACCCGTGACCGGGGCGAGCGTGGCGGTCACCGGAGCCAGGGCGTCCGTGACGGGGGTGAGCGCGTCGACGACGGGGGCGAGCGCGTCGGCCACCGGCGTCAGCGCGGCACCGACGGGTGCGAGCGCGGTGCCGACGGGCGTGAGCGCCGTGCCGAGCGTCGTGAGCGCGGGCCGCGCCGTGTCCAGGACCGGGCTCGCGGCCTGCAGCACCGGCGTCGCCACCTCGGCGACCGGCTCGACGGCGGCGATCACCGGGGCGGCGACCTCGGCGACCGGGACCGCGACGGGTGCGGCGACTTCGGCCACGGACCCGACGACCTCGGCGACGGGCGCGACGACCTCGGCGACGGGCGCGACAGCCTCGGCTGCGGGCGCCACGGCCCTGGCCTCCGACGCTGCTGCCTGCGGCGCCGGGCTCGGGGCGGCCACGTCAGCCGGTCCGGGAGCCGGCGCGGCAGGTGCGGCGGCTCCGGCGACGGTGGTGGTCACGCCCTCCAGTGCGGCACCGGCGGTGTCGAGCACCGGGTCCAGCACCGTGGTCGCGGGAGCGGTGACCTGCGCGACCACGGCGGCGAGGGGATCGGCGGGGGACGGGCTGTCGGCGGCGGTCGCCGGGGAGGCGAGGGCGACGGCGCCGAGCCAGAGGCCCGCTCCCGTCGTCGCGCCGAGCAGCGCCCGGCGCACCACCTCCCGCAGCGTCACGTGGTCGTCTCCCACCTCGTCGTGCCGGTGCCCCCTCGGGCCGTCCGCGATCCAGGACAGCCCGGATCGGGGGGACGGGCAACCGGGGGCGGCTGCTCGTGGGGCGCCGCCGGGGCTCGGCAACCGCTGTCCGCCGCTCAGGGCGCGGGATCCGGCAGGAGCGGGTGAATCGCTGCGCCGAACGGGGGACACCCGTCCGGGGAGGTCATCACCCGGCCCCGCGATGCCGACCTCTTCGTCATGACGGAGTCGTTGCCGCTGCCCCCACCGGGGTGGTACCCCGACGGGGCGACGGCCGGCGTGCTGCGCTGGTTCGACGGGGAGACGTGGACGGAGCGCGTGGTCCCGGATCCCGCCGCGCCACCGCCTCCGCCCGCTCCCGCCGCGCCGCCGATGACGGCGGGTGCCTGGTCGCCCGACGGCCCGGGCGCTCCCGCCGGCCCCGGCGCGGCCGTGCACCCTGCCCCGGCTGCGCACCCTGCCCCGGCTG
>NZ_RFFI01000057.1 GCF_003696205.1 Cellulomonas triticagri | reverse complement strand
CGGGCTACGCCGACGCGTTCCGCGACTACGCCCGCGCGCACCCCGGCCGCTGGGCGGCCCTGCAGCGGCGCGCCGGACCCGCCGCCGTCGCGGCGCCGTCCGCCGTGGACGTCGTCGCCCTCACCGACGCGGTGCTGCGCGACTACGCCGTGCCGCCCGCCGAGCGCGTGCACGTCGTGCGGCTGCTGGGCAGCACCGTCAACGGCTTCGTGAACCTGGAGCGCGTCGGCTCCTTCGACCACAGCGCCCCCGCGCCCGAGCAGTCCTGGGAGCGCGTCGTGGACGCGCTCGACGCCCTGCTCCGCGCCTGGCCCACCCCGACCGAGGACCCGTCCTGATGACCCTGACCACCACCCGTCCCACCCCCGACCTGCTGCACGGCGCCGCCGAGGTCGAGACCACCGCCCGCGGCCTGCGCCCGCAGCGCCTGCCCGCCTGGGTCGGCCGGCAGTTCCCGGACGGCCAGCTGCTCGCCATGGCGGCGCAGCCGTCCGGCGTCCGGTTGGCCCTGACCACGACGGCGACCGTCCTCGAGGTCGACGTCCACCCGCTGCGGATGGCGTTCCGCGGCGTGCACCGCGCGCGGGGCGCGCTCGACCTCGTCGTCGACGGCGTGCTCGTGGCGTCCGACGTCCTCACCGGCGGCGACGCCCTCGTCACCGACCTCAGCACCGGCGCCACCGCGCTGGAGCCGGGGGAGCCGCACACCGCGCGGTTCGCCCTGCCCGCCGGGGCGTCGACCGTCGAGGTCTGGCTCCCGCACAACGAGTCCGTCGAGGTGCTGGCCCTGCGCGCGGACGCGCCCGTCCGTGCCGCCGCCCCGCGCGGTCGCCGGTGGGTGCACCACGGGTCGTCCATCAGCCAGGGCTCCAACGCCGCCACCCCGGCCGGGACGTGGCCCGCCGTGGCCGCCCGGCTCGGCGGCGTCGACCTGCGCAACCTCGGGTTCGGCGGCAGCGCCCTGGTCGACCCGTTCACCGCGCGCGTCATCCGGGACACCCCGGCCGACCTCATCAGCGTCAAGCTCGGCATCAACGTCGTGAACCTCGACGGGATGCGGCTGCGGACCTTCGTGCCCGCCGTGCACGGCTTCCTCGACACCATCCGCGACGGGCACCCCACGACGCCGCTCGTCCTGGTGTCGCCGCTGTTCTGCGGCATCCACGAGGACGCGCCCGGCCCGGGCTCGATCGACCCGTCGTCGTTCGCCACGGGACAGGCCCGCTTCGCGGCGAACGACGACGGGGCGCGCACGCACGGACGGCTCACGCTCCGCGTGATCCGTGACGCCATGGCCTCCCTGGTGGAGCGACGGTCCGACGACCCGCACCTGCACCTGCTCGACGGCCTGGACCTCTACGGCGAGGCCGACGCGCGGACGCACCCGCTGCCCGACGCGCTGCACCCGGACGCGGCCACGCACCAGGTCGTCGGCGAGCGGTTCGCCCGGTGGGCGTTCGGGGCGGGCGGCCCGTTCGCGGGGTGATGGCGTGCCCTCGGGGGACGGGGTGCTGTCTGCAGAGTCCGTGGGTTCTCCTCTCCTCCGCAGCGGGTAACCCCTTTCCTGGTGCTGCTCGTCCCCGGATATCCCTAGGGTGCTCGGGCAGCCGAAACGCGTTCTCGTCGATTCGCGTACCGGCATTTCCTGATGGGCGAGGTCGAGAGAGCGTGGTCGCGTGAAGAAGAACTCCGTCGTGGTCGCGGCGGCCCTCCTGCTGCTCGGGATCGGCGTGACGCCGGCGTCCGCGGCGGGCGGACCTGCCGTGCCGGATGAGGCGGCGCTGCGCTCGCACATGACGGAGGGCGGATCGACGGTCCGACGCAGGACGCGTTGATCGTGAAGCTCGCCAGCGGTGGGCTCCCCGACTCCAGCACGGGTGCGGATCCGATCAGGACCTGGACCGAGGAGCGTGCGGGAGTGTCTCGGACGGTCGAGGTCTTCGGCGACGGCTCGCGGGCCTGGGTCGACGTGGAGCAGCCCGTCGTGATCGAACCTGCTGGGCAGTCCCGGAAGGGCGAGTCGATCGGCGGCTGCCGGGCCGCGAGCGGCGTAGGTGCGTGGTGGTACTACGACTGTCGCGTGAGCAGGAAGGACACGATCAGCGAGGCCGGGTTCGTCGTCGACTACAAGACGACCAATCTGCGCGGTGGTCTGGCCGAGGTGCGCGATCCGCGAGGGGGGTTCTGCAAGGTGTACGCGGGCACCTGCAGCGCGAAGGCCCCGTCCGTGGTCCGGGGCAAGCAGAACGGCGCCTCGCCAGCACGAGCGAAGATGTCCTACTCCGGCAGGCTCAGTGCCAATGCCATGTCGGTCAACGGTGAGATCTGGCTGGACGTGCACCGTATGACCAGGACGGTGCACTCGACGCCCTGACTCGTCGAGTGGCACGGAGACGCCATCGACATCGCCAGTGCGAGAAAGTGTGGTGGATGCAGTGTTCGGGGACAGCAGCCTCATGGTCATCGCCGTCGTCGCGCTCGTCGTCCTCGTCGCGATCGCCCTGATCGTCGTGGCGCTCGTCCGCGTCAGGAGCGCCACGAGGCGGAGTGGCGGCCGGCGGGGTCCGTCCACCGACGGCCCGGTTCCTGGTCGGGATCGCCGACCGGGCGACCGCGTGGACGGGGCTCGGGACGACTGAGCGGCCCGTTCGCCTCGTCCGGCGTCAGATCAGCGGGCGCCGGTCGACCTGCTCGACGCCCGCGTCCGCGGTGCGCACTCGGCCCGACCACGGGACGGCCGCGCCCGCGGCGAGGGACGCCGGGACGTCCAGCACCCGCTGGTTGCGGCTGCCCCGGAACGCCAGCGTGAGGTCCCGCTGGTCGAGGTCGAACCGGCCGTCCACGAGCACGTCGACCTCGGCCAGCAGGTCGGCCTTGTCGGTGTGGCCCCGGTCGGCCCAGGCGAGCAGCTCCTCGAAGGTGTAGCCGGACCAGCACCACACGTCCTTGGCGCGCCCGTGCGCGGCCCGCAGCCGCCGCACCACCCGCAGGCACACCCCGGTGTTGAGGAACGGCTCCCCGCCCAGCAGGGTCAGCCCCTGCACGGCCTCGTGCGCGAGGTCGGCGGCGATCCGGTCGGCGAGCGCGTCGTCGAAGGGCGTGCCGTACCGGAACGACCACGCGGCCTCGTTGAAGCACCCGGCGCAGGCGAACGGGCAGCCCGACACGTACAGGCTGCACCGCACGCCCTCGCCGTCGACCATGACGAACGGCTTGTAGTCCGCGACCCGGTCCTGGCTGAGCCGGTCGGAGCGCCAGGTCGGGAGCGGGTCTCGCCCGGGCACGTCAGCCCGCGGCGGGCGTGGGCAGGGTGCCGGTGCTGCCGGCCATGTGCTTGACCCGGGACGAGATCTCGACGTGCCGGCCGTGCACCATGGGCCGCTGCTGCGGGTTGCCCAGGTAGCCGCAGGTGCGCTTGACGACGTCGCAGGTGCGCGGGTCGTCGTTGCCGCACGCCGGGCAGGCGAAGCCGCGGGCGGTGGGCGTGAAGTCCCCGGAGTAGTCGCACTCCAGGCAGTGGTCGATCGGGGTGTTCGTCCCGAGGTAGCCGACCCGGTCGTAGGCGTAGTCCCAGACGGCCTCCAGGGCCTTCGGGTTCTGCTGCAGCACGGGGTACTCGCAGTAGTGGATGAAGCCGCCGGACGCGTACTGCGGGTACTCGGCCTCGAAGTCGAGCTTCTCGAACGGCGTCGGGCTCTTGCGGACGTCGTAGTGGAACGAGTTCGTGTAGTAGTCCTTGTCCGTGATGTCGGGGACCAGGCCGAACTTCTTCGTGTCGAGGCGGCAGAACCGGTCCGTGAGGGACTCGCTCGGCGTCGAGTAGACGCTGAACTGGTACCCGTGGCGGGCGGTCCAGTCCGTGGCGCGCGCGTGCAGGGTCCGCAGGATGCGGAGCGTGAACTCCTTCGCCTCCGGGTCGGACTCCCACGCGCCGCCGTAGAACGCCGCGGCGGCCTCGTACAGCCCGATGTACCCGAGGGACACGGTGGCCCGCCCGTCGCGGAACAGCGCGTCGACCTCGTCGTCCGGGGCGAGCCGCTGCCCGAACGCGCCGTGCACGTACAGGATCGGGGCGTTCGCGGGGACGGCCTCCTTGCACCGCTGGACGCGGTACAGCATCGCGTCGTGCACGGTCTCGAGCCGCTGGTCGAGCAGGGCCCAGAACGCGTCGAGGTCGCCGCGGGTCTCCAGGGCGATGCGCGGGACGTTGAGGGTGACGACGCCGAGGTTCATCCGACCCTCGACCACGTCCTGCCCGTTCTCGTCCTCCCAGCCCTGCAGGAACGACCGGCAGCCCATCGGGACCTTGAAGGAGCCGGTGATCTCCACGATCTTGTCGTAGCTGAGGATGTCCGGGTACATGCGCTTGGTCGCGCACTCCACGGCGAGCTGCTTGATGTCGTAGTTCGGGTCCTCGGCGTCCAGGTTCACGCCCCGGCGCAGCGTGAAGATGAGCTTCGGGAAGATCGCGGTGCGGCGCTCCTTGCCCAGCCCGAGGATGCGGATCTGCAGGATCGCGCGCTGGATCTCGCGCTCGAACCAGCCCTCGCCCAGCCCGAATCCCACGGACGTGAACGGCGTCTGCCCGTTGGACGTGAACAGGGTGTTGATCTCGTACTCGAGCGACTGCATCGCGTCATAGATGTCCTTGCGGGTCTTCTCCGCCGCGTAGTCGCGCCGCCGGTCGGCGTCGTCGATCCACCGCTCGGCGTCCGCGAGGTGCTTGGCGAAATTGCGCTCCGCGTACGGGGCCAGCAGCTCGTCGATGCGGTTGACCGAGCAGCCGCCGTACTGGCTGGACGACACGTTCGCGATGATCTGCGAGATCTGCGCGGTCGCGGTCTGGATGGAGCGCGGCGGGTCGACCTGGGCGTTCCCGATCCGGAAGCCCTCGGACAGCATCGTCCGGAAGTCGATGAGGCAGCAGTTCGTCATCGGGGCGTAGGGGTGGTAGTCGAGGTCGTGGTAGTGGATGTCGCCCTTGGCGTGCGCGTTCGCGACGTGCGGGGGCAGCATCCGCAGGCCGATGGCCTTGCCGACGGCCCCGGCCGTGAGGTCGCGCTGGGTGTTGAAGACGTCCGCGTCCTTGTTGGCGTTCTCGTGGACGACCGTCTGCTCCTTGCCGACCAGCTGGCCGATGGAGTGGTTCACGTCCAGCGCCCGGGAGCGCGCGAGGTCCCGCTGCACCCGGTAGTCGATGTACGCCTGCGCGACCTCGTACTCGTGCGACTCCAGCAGGGTGTGCTCGACGACGTTCTGGATCTCGTAGATCCGCACCTCCCCGGCGTACCGGGTGGCGAGCTCGTCGACGGCGGTGTCCACCAGGCCGGCGATGGTGAGCTCGTGCAGCGGGCCGACCTCGCCGTGCACCTCCACGAAGCCCTTGGTGATCGCCGCGCGGATCCGGGCGGCGTCGAACGGCAGCGCGCGCCCGTCGCGCTTGCGCACGGTGAGGACGGGCACCTCCCGGGTGGTCGTCCGTCCTGCGTCGTCCAGCCCGATGGTGGTCACTGCGCCCCGCCTCCCCGTTCCCGCTCCGCACTACATCTAGTGCGAACTACAACGCGGTAACACTAGATCTGGGGGGTGGCCCGGCCTGGGTCCTTGGGCCCAGGCCGGGTGCGTCGGCGCTGTTAGCGGCGGGTGGGCGGGAGTTAGCTACGGCGCGTCGGAGTACGACGCGTCGTAGTTAACTCCCGACGGCGGACCGCTCCCGTCGGAACGGCGCGGTGAGCGTCGGCACCAGGTGCCGCCGCTGCACGACGAGGATCACCGCCGCGATCGCCAGGTACACCCCCGACAGGATGAACCGCCCGTGCGTCGACGTCAGCGGGAACTGCACCGCGAACAGCGCGAGCAGCGCCCACGCGGACCACCGGTGGAACCGCAGCCCCAGCAGGATCGCGACGCCCATCAGCGTCTGCGCGGCGGTCAGCAGCATCTCCTCGGTCTGCCGCGTGTCCAGCACGAGCGACGCGGACCCGCCGCCCGCGAGGTAGGCGATCGGCAGCGAGCCGACCAGCAGCGTCCACTGGTTGATCTTGGACGAGATCAGCGTGGCGATGGCGGCGGTGCCCTTGCCGCGCCAGGCGAACAGCACGGCGATGATGAACTCGGGCGCCTCGGACGCCAGCGGGGCGAGCCACTGCACGAGCAGGAACTCGTCGATGCCGAGCTGCGACCCCGACGCGACGAGCGCCTCGGCGAACGGCTCGGCGCTGAGCAGGATGACGGCGGCGGCCAGCACGAACAGCGCGACCACGGTGGTGCGGCGCCGGCGGCGGGGCAGGGCGCCGATGGCGGCGGCGGTGCCGATGAGGTCGGGCTCCTCGGCCTCGCCGCGGGTGAGCTTGTACAGGTAGAACCCGAACCAGGCGATCATGGCCAGGCCGAAGACCAGGTGGATGTGCCCGGTGGCGGGGATGACGAACGCGACGAGGCCCGCGATCAGCAGGAACCCGAGCTCCACCCGGTTACCCGGCTCCAGGGCCAGGGCCGTCGCGGGCTTCTTCGACACGCGGCCCGCGACGTACAGGGACACCAGGACGACCAGCGGCCAGCCGAGGCCGAGCAGCAGCCGGTTGGAGCCGGTCATGTTCGCGGCGGCGTACTGCACGTACGCGGGGTCGGACCCGGCGGTGTACGCGTAGTACAGGTCCACCGCGTACTCGGGCAGCACGGCGATCAGGGCGAGCACGGCGATGGCGAACCCGCCGGACACGTCGACCTGGGCGGCCTCGGCCGCCCAGGCGAGCACGAACGACGCGGCGACGACGGCGGCGCCGAACACCGCGAGCGCGAGCAGCGGGGTCGCGTGCGTGCCGGACAGGCGGGTGATCACGGCGGGCAGCATGATCACCGCGGTGATCAGCAGGGACCGCACCAGCACGCGTGGGCCGGGCGGCGCGAGCGGCGGTGCGGCGGGCGTCGGCGCGTGCTCGTCGACACGGGACGTCATGGGTTCTCCTCGGCACGGGCCGAGCGCGTCGGCGCGGGGGCACGACGACCTCGACCAGCGGGCAACGGCTGGTCGAAGGTCTCGTCCACCACGGCCGCGGGCCGTGGCGAGGTGACCGGGCGCGGACGCCAGCATGTCGACCACCTCTGCCGGTGCACGCACCGGCCGGGCTACTCCCCTTCGCGGCGACGACATTACGGGAAATCCCTCGGAATGCACGAGGTCGGCCCGGGTGAGAACGCTCACAGAATTCTCGTCCACGGGATGTGCGAGTGCAGGTATTCGGATACCCGAAATGCGACGCCACGTCTTTCCGGATCCGCGGTGCCGTCTCGTACGCTGCGGGGATGTCGATCACGCACGGCCGCGCGGTCGTGAGCCGCCGGTTGCCCGTGTACGCCGCGGGCGCCGTGCCGGTGCCGTACGTCATCCAGGGGATGTCCGAGCTGATCGCGCAGGACACGTTCTGGGAGGACCACGCCCACCCGACGCACGAGCTGATGTGGAATGCGTACGGCGCGTCCAGCACGACGGTCGGCGACCGCACGTGGGCGATCACGCCGACGATCGGCCTGTGGATGCCCGCGGGCACGGTGCACTCCGCCCGGACCCCGGCGGGGACCCGGTACCGGACCGCGCAGTTCGGGGTGCACGCGGTGCCGCCGCTGGCGCCGGGACCGGTGGCGGTCGAGATCACGCCGCTGCTGCAGCTGCTGCTGGACCGGCTGGACGAGCCGGCCCTGCCCGCCGCGTCCCGCGACCTGACCGAGCGCCTGGTGCTGGACGTGCTCACGCCCGCCCCGCACGAGGTGCTGGTGCGCCGCCCCCGGTCGGCGCTGCTGGCCCCGGTGGTCGCCGCGCTCGACGCCGACCCCGGCGACCCGCGCGCGCTGGCCGACTGGGCGGTGGCGCTCGGGGTGAGCCCGCGGACGCTGACGCGGGCGTTCCGCGCCGAGACCGGGCTGAGCCTGGGCCGGTGGCAGGCGGCCGTGCGGGTGCAGCGCGCGGTGCTGCTGCTGGCGGCGGGCGCGAGCGTCGAGGAGACGGCCGACGTCGTCGGGTACCGCTCGGCCAGCGCGTTCGGTGCGGCGTTCCGCCGCGAGACGGGTCGGACCCCGGGCCGGTTCCGACCCGCCGAGGATGTCCCGATCGCGATGACCGACGTCCCTGACGCGTGATTGCGCCACCGTCGGTCCCCGGCCTAGTGTCTTAGGTAATCCTCACCTAATGCTGCGATGCGCTGGCCTGCGCCCGCGCCGCCGTGCCCGGGTGGGGCTCCCTTCCCTCCTCCGAGAGCGAGTTGACGACGCATGCGCATCCGTCGCCTGTCCGCGCTGGTCGCGGCCGGTTCGGTCGCCCTGGTCCTGGCTGCGTGCAGCAGCACGACCGACGCCTCCTCCGACGAGACCTCGGGCGGCACCGCCGCCGAGGCGTCGGGCGAGTTCCCGATCACCATCGAGCACGCCTTCGGCACCACCACGATCGAGGAGGCCCCGGAGCGGGTCGCCACGGTCAACTGGGCCAACCACGAGGTCCCGCTGGCCCTCGGCGTCGTCCCGGTCGGCATGGCCGCCGCCAACTTCGGCGACGACGACGGCAACGGCCTGCTGCCCTGGGTCGAGGAGAAGCTCGACGAGCTCGGCGGCGAGGAGCCCGTGCTCTTCGACGAGACCGACGGCATCGACTTCGAGGCCGTCGCCGACACCACGCCGGACGTCATCCTGGCCGCCTACTCGGGCCTGAGCCAGGAGGACTACGACACCCTCAGCGAGATCGCCCCGGTCGTGGCCTTCCCGGACGCCCCGTGGGCGACGTCCTGGCGCGACATGATCCTGTTCAACGCGCAGGGCATGGGCATGGCCGAGGAGGGCGAGGAGCTCGTCACCGAGCTCGAGGGCGAGATCACCGACGCCGTCGCCGCGCACCCGGGCCTCGAGGGCGCCGCGACGATGTTCGTGACCCACGTCGACACCACCGACCTGAGCACGGTGAACTTCTACACCGCCAACGACACCCGCGCGGCGTTCTTCGCCGACCTCGGCCTGACCACCCCGGCCGCAGTCGAGGAGGCCTCGGCCTCCGGCGAGTTCTCCGGCAGCGTCAGCGCCGAGCAGGTCGACCAGTTCGACGACGTCGAGCTCATCGTCACCTACGGCGACCAGGCGCTCGTGGACACCCTGAAGGCCGACCCGCTGCTGTCGCAGATGCCGGCCATCGCCAACGACGCCGTGGTGTTCCTCGACGGCTCCGGCCCGATGGGCACGGCCGCCAACCCGACGCCGCTGTCGATCTCCTGGGTGCTGGACGACTACGTCGGCATGCTCGCCGACGCGGTCAACTCCTCCAAGTGACCCAGACCGTCACCAGCCCTGCGCCGGGCGTCGCCGTCGTGCGACGCCCGGCGCGGGTGCGTCTGCTGTGGCTGCTCGTGGTCACCGCGGTGCTGGTGCTGCTGGTGGTCGCGTCGCTGACCATCGGCTCGCGCAGCGTCGCCTGGTCCGACATCGTGGCGGCGCTCGGCGGGTCGACGGACAACATCGGGCAGGCCGCCGTCGCCAAGCGGATCCCGCGCACCGTGCTGGCGCTGCTGGTCGGTGCCGCGCTCGGCCTCGCCGGGGCCGTGATGCAGGGCGTGACCCGCAACCCGCTCGCCGACCCCGGCATCCTCGGGGTCAACATGGGCGCCTCGCTGGCCGTCGTGGTCGGCATCGCCTGGTTCGGCATCTGGACCACGATGGCGTTCATCTGGACGGCCGTCGCGGGCGCCGCGCTCGCCGCGGTGTTCGTGTACGCGGTGGGCTCGCTGGGCCAGGGCGGCGCGACGCCGCTCAAGCTCGCGCTCGCCGGGGCCGCGACGTCGGCCGCGCTCTCGTCGTTCATCAGCGCCGTCGTGCTGCCGCGCGGGGACATCTCCGCGAACGTGCGCTCCTGGCAGGTCGGCGGGGTCGGCGGCGCCGGCTTCGGCCTGATCACGCCGGTGCTGCCGTTCCTGCTGGTCGGCGCGGTCGTGTGCCTGCTGTCGGCCCGCTCCCTGAACTCCCTCGCGCTCGGCGACGAGCTCGCCGCCGGGCTCGGCGAGCGGGTGGCGCTCGCGCGCGCGACCGCCTCGCTCGGCGCCGTCCTGCTGTGCGGCGGCGCGACCGCCGTCGCCGGGCCCATCGCCTTCGTCGGGCTGGTCGTCCCGCACGTGTGCCGGCTGCTGGTCGGCGTCGACCACCGCTGGCTGCTGCCGTTCTCCGCGCTCACCGGTGCCGGGCTGGTCACGGCCGCCGACGTGGTCGGGCGCGTCGTCGCCCGGCCCGAGGAGATCGCGGTCGGCATCATCACCGCGCTGGTCGGGGCGCCGTTCTTCATCGCGATCGTCCGCCGCCAGAAGGTGCGTGAGCTGTGACCGCCGTCCGGACGGTCCCCGCCGTCCCGCCCACCGCGCCTGATCGCGCGTCGTCCGCCGACCTCGTCGCCGCCCTGCGCGCCCGGCGGCTGCGTCGCCGCCGGGTCGTGCTCACCGTCCTCGCGGTCCTGGTCGTGGCCGTGTTCGTCACGAGCCTCATGGTCGGCCGCACGTTCTACCCGCCGGGCGACGTGCTGCGGGTCGTGCTGGGCGAGGACGTCCAGGGCGCGACCTTCACCGTCGGGCGGCTGCGGCTGCCGCGCGCGGTGCTCGCCGTGCTGGTCGGCCTGTGCTTCGGCATCGGCGGCGTCACGTTCCAGACGATGCTGCGCAACCCGCTCGCCAGCCCCGACATCATCGGCATCAGCACGGGCGCGTCCGCCGCCGCGGCGTTCGCCATCGTGTTCCTGTCCCTCACCGGGGCGCAGGTGTCGGTGTTCGCCATCGCCGCCGGGCTCGGCGTCGCGCTGGTGATCTACCTGCTGTCGTTCCGCCGGGGCGTGCTCGGCACCCGGCTCATCCTCATCGGCATCGGCGTCGCCGCCATGCTGGAGTCCGTCACCTCGTACATCCTCACCAAGGCCCCGCGCTGGGAGCTGCAGGAGGCCATGCGCTGGCTGACCGGCAGCCTCAACGGCTCCGGCTGGCGCGACGTCGTGCCGGTGCTGGTGGCGCTCGCGGTGCTGGGACCGCTGCTGCTCGCGCAGTCCCGCAACCTGTCCCAGCTGCAGCTCGGCGACGACACCGCGTCCGCGCTGGGCGTGCGGGTCGAGCGCACCCGGCTGCTGCTCATCGTCGCGGCCGTCGTGCTCATCGCGTTCGCCACCGCCGCCGCCGGGCCGGTCGCCTTCGTCGCCTTCCTGTCCGGGCCGATCGCCGCCCGCATCGTGGGGGCCCGCGGGTCGATGCTCGTCCCCGCCGCGCTGGTCGGCGCGCTGCTGGTGCAGGTCGCGGACCTCGTCGGGCAGTACGCGTTCGGCGCGCGCTACCCGGTCGGCGTCATCACCGGCGCGCTCGGCGCCCCGTACCTCGTCTACCTGATCGTGCGGACCAACCGCACCGGAGGATCGCTGTGACCAGCACGCACACCCTGCAGGCCGCCGGGCTGTCCCTCGGCTACCGGGACCGCGTCGTCATCGAGGACCTGGACCTCGCCGTGCCGGCCGGGCGGATCACCGCCATCGTCGGCGCCAACGCGTGCGGCAAGTCGACGCTGCTGCGCTCGATGTCCCGGCTGCTGGCGCCGCGCGCCGGGCAGGTGCTCCTCGACGGTCGGGCCGTGCACACGATGCCCGCCAAGGAGCTCGCGCGGACCCTCGGCCTGCTGCCGCAGTCCCCGGTGGCGCCGGAGGGCATCACCGTCGCCGACCTCGTCGGCCGCGGGCGGCACCCGCACCAGCGCGTGCTGTCCCGGTGGAGCCGCGAGGACGACCAGGCCGTGGCCGCCGCGCTGGAGGCCACCGGCACCGTCGACCTCGCCGAGCGCGCCGTGGACGAGCTCTCCGGCGGGCAGCGGCAGCGGGTGTGGATCGCCATGGCGCTGGCCCAGCAGACCGACCTGCTGCTGCTCGACGAGCCGACGACGTTCCTCGACGTCAGCCACCAGGTCGAGGTCCTCGACCTGCTCACCGACCTCAACCGCGACCGCGGCACCACGGTGGTCATGGTGCTGCACGACCTCAACCTCGCCGCCCGCTACGCGGACCACCTGGTCGCGATGGCGGACGGCCGGGTGCACGCGGTGGGGGACCCAGGTGACGTGCTCACGGCGGACACCGTGCGGGTGGTGTTCGGCCTCGACAGCCAGGTCGTCGAGGACCCGCTGACCGGCCGGCCGCTCATGCTGCCGATCGGCCGCCACCACGTGCGCGCCCGGGCTGGCAGCGCCACCCCGACGCCCTGAGCGCCGCCCCGGCGCCCGACGCCCCTCGAGGTCGTCACGTGATGACGAGGTCGTCCTTCAGGAGACGACCTCGGCGAGGAGTGACGACCTCGGCGACCGGGTCGCGACGAGGCGTCAGACGTTGCACTCGCAGACGAGGTTGTACTCCACGACCTGCTCGCCCTCCTCGGGGCGGGCCCACGCCTCGGCCTCCGCGCGGTCGACGAACCGGCGGCCGACAAGCCTGCCGTTGGGCAGCAGCACCCCGACCTCGATCTGCTCGCGCGGGTCCACCCAGTCGGTCCCGGGGGTGGTCGTCGGTGCCTGCGTGCTGGTCGCGGTCATGCCTGCTCGCCTCGCTCGTCCTCGTCGCTGCTCACTCACCCGGGACAACGACGAGGGTGGTCCGGATAGTCCCTGCGGTCAGGGCGGTCAGGGCGCGGTCAGGGCCGCCAGGCTCGCCGCGACGATCTGCTGCTGGGCGTCCGCGCGCGAGACCGTCGGCGTGCCGTCGCCGGGCTGCGGGCCGTAGTCGGCGAAGAACGCGTGCACCGCGCCCTCGACCTCCACGAACGTCGTGCCTGCCGGGAGGTCCGCGCGGGACGCCTCGATCTTGTCCGGCGTGGTGAGGCCGTCCGCGGACCCCGACACCGACGTGACCCGGAGGTCGGCGTCGGACATGTCACCGAGCGGGTAGGACGCGTGCAGCAGCAGGCCGGCCACCTCGTCGTCGTGCGCGGCGGCGAACGACGCGGCCGCGACGCCGCCGAGCGAGTGCCCGCCCATGGTCCAGGACGTCACGCCGTCGTACGCCGCCATCGCGGCCGCGGGCTGCTCGGGCGAGGTCAGGGCGATGCCCAGCGGCTCCTTCAGCGCCACGACCACGTGCCCGGCCTCGGCGAGCGGGCGCAGCACGACAGCGGTCGCGCGGACGTCGACCCGCGCGCCGGGGGAGTAGACCAGCCCGGTCGTGGGCTCGACGCCCCGCGGGACGAACGCGTACCAGCCGCCGGTCTCGACCACCTCGACCGTGTCGTCGCTCGCCAGCGCGTCCAGGGCGACCGGCGTCGCCGGGAACGGCCGCAGCCACGCGGCGGCGCCCGCCAGCACGGCGAGCAGCACCAGCCCGACCCCGGCGCCGGTGGCCCGGAGCGCCCGGCGGGCGCGGGACGGCGACGGCACGACCAGCGCGGGCGACGGCACGGGCGCGTCGGCGGGGGAGGGCAGCACCGGCGCGGAGGCCTCCTCGGGCAGGACGCGGGTGGTCGCGTCGTCCGCGGACGGGTCCACGACGAGCTCGTGCACCCGGCCCGCTCGCCGGTCGGCGCGCAGGCGCAGGGCGGTCGTCACCAGCAGGGCGACGCCCGCGAGGAGGCTCGCGCCCAGCAGCACGGCGAGCGAGACGTGCTGGTGCCGGACGGCGTCGCCGGTGCTGAGCACCGTCCAGGCGGGCGCGGCGACCAGCGCCACCCCGACCAGGGCGCGCGCCCCGTCCCACGCGTACCGTCGTCGCCGTCGTCCCGCCTCGTCCGTCACGGGCGCCAGAGTAGCCGAAGAAGATCAGCATGCTGACTACCGGCGTTCGCGTCGACCGTGACGGGCGCCCGCGCGACGCCCCGGGTAGGATCGACCGCTGGTGTGCCGGGAAGTCTGGTCGGCGTCCTCGTCGGTGACCCTCCGGCGGGACCTCAGTCGACCAGGAGCCGCATGACCCCCACCACCCCTGCCCGCACCAGCGCGCTGCGCCGCTGGGTCACCCGCGAGACGACGGGCGGCGCGCTGCTCATCGGTGCCGCGCTCGTCGCCCTGGTCTGGGCGAACTCCCCGTGGCGCGAGGCCTACGAGACCATCTCGACCACGCGTCTCGGCCCTGCCGCCTGGCACCTGGACCTCGACCTCGCCCACTGGGCCGCCGACGGCCTGCTCGCGATCTTCTTCTTCACCGTCGGCCTCGAGCTCAAGCGCGAGATCGTGGTCGGCAGCCTGCGCGACCCCCGCCGGGCCGCGGTCCCGGTGCTCGCCGCCGTCGGCGGCATGGCCGTGCCCGCGATCATCTACGCGTCGGTCGTGCACGTCGCGGGCGACACCGACGCGTACCACGGCTGGGCCATCCCGACGGCGACGGACATCGCGTTCGCGCTCGCCGTGCTCGCGATCTTCGGCCGGGGGCTGCCGGTCGCGATCCGGACGTTCCTGCTCACGCTCGCGGTGGTCGACGACCTGCTCGCCATCGTCGTGATCGCGGTGTTCTACACCGACACCGTCTCGCTGGTCTTCCTCGCGCTGTCGCTCGTCGCCGTCGCGCTGTTCGCCCTGCTGGCCCGGTCCTCCCACGTGCACCCCTGGCTGCTGATCCCGCTCGCCGTCGTGGCGTGGGGTCTCATGCACTCCAGCGGCGTGCACGCGACCATCGCGGGCGTCCTGCTCGGCATGGTGGTCCCGGCGCGCCCGGTGCACGGCGAAGCCCACGACCGCGCGCACCGGTACGACGAGGCCGTCCGGCCGTGGTCGGCGGGCATCGCGCTGCCGGTGTTCGCGTTCTTCTCCGCCGGCGTCACCGTCGTCGGCGGCGGCGGGCAGGACCTGCTGACCCACGCCGTGCTGCCCGCGGTCGCCGGCGGCCTGGTCGTCGGCAAGGTCGTCGGCGTCCTCGGCACGACCGCGCTCGTGACCCGGCTGACGCCCCTGCGGCTGCCCGACGCCGTCGGGCTCCGGGACCTGCTGCCGGTCGGCCTGCTCGCGGGGATCGGGTTCACCGTGTCGCTGCTGATCGCCGAGCTGTCGTTCGCCGACGAGGTGCTGGCCGACACGGCCAAGTTCGCGGTCCTCGCGGGGACGGCGGTCTCCGCGGTCGCGGCGGCCCTCGTGCTGCACCGGGACGCGAAGCGGGCGCGGGGCGACGACATGAACGACGACGGCGTCCCGGACGGGCCGCAGGAGGTCATCGGGGCCGACCGCGACCGCTGAGCACCTCGGCGTAGGGATCCCGTCAGGGTTCCCCGTGGGGCCGTAGGGGAACCGTCAGGATCGCCGACCGCGCTCCGCGGCGGGTCTGTGATGGGGGACGGCCCGGTGACCACCGGGCCCGTCGCGCCGCTCGATCGTGCCGCGACGAGGTGCGATGTCAGGAGTCCCCTCGTGCTGGACCTGGTGTTCGTGGCGGCGGTCGTCGCCCTGTTCGCGCTCGTGGGCGCCGTGGCGGCGGGGGTCGAGCGGCTGTGATCGTCGTGGACCTCGTCGCCGCCGCCCTCGGCGTGGCGGCGGTCGCCTACCTGGTGTGGGCGCTCGTGAAGCCGGAGACGTTCTGATGGCCGGGTGGCTGGCCGCGGCCCAGGTGCTCGCGGTCCTCGTCGTCCTCGCCGCGCTGCACCGCCCGCTGGGCGACTGGATGGCCCACGTCTACACGTCCGCGACGGACCTCCGGGTCGAGCGCGGGCTCTACCGCCTCATCGGGGTGGACTCGCGGTCCGAGCAGACCTGGCGGTCCTACGTCCGCAGCCTGCTGGCGTTCTCGCTGGTGAGCGTCCTGCTCGTCTACCTGCTGCAGCGCGTCCAGACCTGGCTGCCGTGGGACCTCGGCCTGCCGGCCGTGGGTCAGCACCTGTCGTTCAACACGGCGGTGTCGTTCGTGACGAACACGAACTGGCAGTCGTACTCCCCGGACGTCACGCTCGGGTACACCGTCCAGGCCCTCGGGCTCGCGGTCCAGAACGTCGTCTCGGCCGCGGTCGGCATGGCCGTCGCCGTGGCGCTGGTCCGGGGCTTCGCCCGCCGGCGCACCGGGACCGTCGGCAACTTCTGGGTCGACCTCACCCGGGGTGTGATCCGCATCCTGCTGCCCCTGTCGGTGCTCGCCGCGGTGGTCCTCATCGCGGGCGGCGTCATCCAGAACTGGGCCGGGTCCACCGACGTCACCACCCTCGCGGGCGGGACGCAGTCGATCCCGGGCGGTCCGGTCGCCTCGCAGGAGGCCGTCAAGCTGCTCGGCACCAACGGCGGCGGGTTCTTCAACGCCAACTCGGCGCACCCGTTCGAGAACCCGAGCGGCTGGGTCTCGGCGTTCCAGGTCGTCCTCATGCTCGCGATCCCGGTCAGCCTGCCCCGCACGTTCGGCCGCATGGTCGGCTCCGCGCGGCAGGGCTACGCGATCCTCGGCGCGATGGCGGCGATCTTCCTGGTCAGCCTCACGCTGCTCACGGTCGTCGAGATGCGCGGCGCGGGCACCGCCCCGGAGCTCGCGGGCGGGGCGATGGAGGGCAAGGAGCAGCGGTTCGGGATCGCCGCGACCACTCTGTTCGGCAGCGTCAGCACGCTGACGTCCACGGGTGCGGTCAACGGCATGCACGACTCGTTCACCGCGCTCGGCGGCCTGTTCCCGCTGCTCAACATGATGTTCGGCGAGGTCGCTCCCGGCGGCGTCGGCTCCGGCCTCTACGGGATGCTCGTGCTCGCGGTGCTGGCGGTGTTCGTCGGCGGGCTCATGGTCGGCCGGACCCCGGAGTACCTGGGCAAGAAGCTCGGCCCGCGCGAGATCAAGCTCGCGTCGCTGTACATCCTGGTGACCCCGGCCCTGGTGCTGGTGGGCACGGCTCTGTCGTTCGCGATCCCCGCGGTGCGGGCGGACGTCGAGGCGACGTCGATCTGGAACCCGGGCGTGCACGGCTTCACCGAGGTGCTCTACGCCTTCACCTCCGCGGCGAACAACAACGGCTCGGCGTTCGCCGGCCTGACGGCGAACACCCCGTGGTTCAACTCCGCGCTCGGCGTGGCGATGCTGCTCGGCCGGTTCGTGCCGATCGTCCTGGTCCTCGCGCTCGCGGGCTCGCTCGCCGCGCAGGACAAGGCCCCGGCCACCGCGGGCACGCTGCCCACGCACCGGCCGCAGTTCGTCGGCCTGCTCGTCGGCGTGACGGTCGTCGTCACCGCCCTCACCTACTTCCCCGTTCTCGCGCTGGGCCCCCTGGCGGAAGGTCTGTGAACACCATGACCAGCACTCTCACCCCGCAGCAGCAGCCGGCGGCCCCGGCCGACGGGTCGTCGCCGTCCCGGTCGTTCTCGCCCGCCCAGCTGCGCGACGCCCTCCCGGGCGCCCTGCGCAAGCTCGACCCGCGGGTCATGTGGCGCAACCCCGTGATGTTCGTCGTCGAGGTCGGCGCGGTGCTCACCACCGTGCTGGCGATCGTCGAGCCGTTCCTCGGCGGCCCCGAGGAGTCCGGCGGCACCGCGGTGCCGGTGTCGTTCACCGCGGGCATCGCGGTCTGGCTGTGGCTGACGGTGGTCTTCGCGAACCTCGCGGAGGCCGTCGCCGAGGGCCGGGGCAAGGCGCAGGCGGACAGCCTGCGGCAGACGCGGTCCAGCACGCTCGCGACGGTGGTCGACGGCTACGACGCGACCCGGGACCCGGGCGCGCAGCACGCCCGCACCCGGCAGGTCGCCTCGCCGGACCTCACGCTCGGTGACGTCGTGGTGGTCACCGCGGGCGAGATGGTCCCGGGCGACGGCGACATCGTCTGGGGCATCGCGTCCGTGGACGAGTCGGCCATCACCGGCGAGTCCGCCCCGGTGGTCCGCGAGTCCGGCGGCGACCGCTCCGCGGTCACGGGCGGCACCCGCGTGCTGTCCGACCGGATCGTCGTGACGATCACCTCGAAGCCGGGCGAGACGTTCGTGGACCGGATGATCGCCCTGGTCGAGGGCGCCGCCCGGCAGAAGACGCCCAACGAGATCGCGCTGAACATCCTGCTCGCCTCGCTGTCGATCGTGTTCGTGGTCGTCGCGCTGACGCTGAACCCGATCGCCGGGTACGCCGGGGCCTCGGTGAGCGTCCCGGTCCTGGTCGCCCTGCTCGTCTGCCTGATCCCGACGACCATCGGCGCCCTGCTGTCCGCCATCGGCATCGCCGGCATGGACCGCCTGGTGCAGCGCAACGTGCTCGCCCTGTCCGGCCGCGCGGTCGAGGCCGCCGGTGACGTCACCACCCTGCTGCTCGACAAGACCGGCACCATCACCTACGGGAACCGGCGCGCGGTGGACTTCCTGCCGCTGACGGGTGTGGACGCGCACGACCTGGTCCGCGCGGCCGCGCAGGCGTCCGCCGCCGACCCCACGCCCGAGGGCAGGTCGATCGTCGACCTCGCCGCCGAGCGGGGCGTCGCCGGGGACGTCGCGACGCTCACCCCGGGCACCGAGGTGGTCCCGTTCACCGCGCAGACCCGGATGAGCGGCGTCGACCTGCCGGACGTGACCCGGGTGCGCAAGGGCGCGGGCAGCGCCGTCGTCGCGTGGCTGGAGGAGGAGGGCGCCCTGCCCGCTCCCGTCCGCCGCGAGCTCGACGGCCACGTGGAGCGCATCTCGTCCGAGGGCGGGACGCCGCTGGTCGTCGCGACCCAGGACGTCGCAGGCGCCGGCCGGGTCCTCGGCGTCGTCCACCTCAAGGACGTCGTGAAGGACGGCCTGTCCGAGCGGTTCGCCGAGCTGCGCGCCATGGGCATCCGCACCGTGATGATCACGGGCGACAACCCGCTCACCGCCAAGGCCATCGCGGCCGAGGCCGGCGTCGACGACTTCCTCGCGGAGGCCACCCCGGAGGACAAGCTCGCGCTGATCAAGCGGGAGCAGGAGGGCGGCAACCTCGTCGCCATGACCGGTGACGGGACGAACGACGCCCCGGCGCTGGCCCAGGCGGACGTCGGCGTGGCGATGAACACCGGCACCTCGGCCGCCAAGGAGGCCGGGAACATGGTCGACCTCGACTCCGACCCGACCAAGCTCATCGACATCGTCCGCATCGGCAAGCAGCTGCTCATCACGCGCGGCGCGCTCACCACGTTCTCGATCGCCAACGACATCGCGAAGTACTTCGCGATCATCCCGGCGATGTTCGCGGGCGTGTTCCCGGGCCTGGCCGCCCTGAACATCATGGGCCTGTCCTCGTCGGCGTCCGCGATCCTCTCGGCGATCGTCTTCAACGCCCTGATCATCGTCGTGCTGATCCCGCTCGCGCTGCGCGGCGTGACGTACCGCGCCGCCGCCGCGACGTCCATCCTCAGCCGCAACCTGCTCGTGTACGGGCTGGGCGGGGTGATCGCGCCGTTCCTCGGCATCAAGGCGGTCGACCTGCTGGTCAGCCTCATCCCGGGCTTCTGAGCCGCGCGCACCGTCCCCCCGACCGAACGAAGGACCTCATGAGCTCCCCTCGCACCACCTGGCCGCACGTGCTCGTGGCCGTGCGCGCCCTCCTGGTGATGACCGTCCTGTGCGGCATCGCCTACCCGCTGCTCGTCACCGGCCTGGCCCGGGCGATGCCCGCCCGGGCGGACGGCTCGCTCGTGACCGACGCCGACGGCGCGGTCGTCGGGTCGTCGCTCCTCGGGCAGTCGTTCACCGACGCGGACGGCGCGGCGCTGCCGCAGTACGTCCAGTCCCGGCCGTCGGCCGCGGGCGACGGGTACGACGCCGCGGCGTCCTCGGGGTCCAACCTCGGGCCGGAGAACCCGGACCTGGTCGCGGCGATCGAGGAGCGCCGCGCGGCGGTCGCCGACCTGGAGGGCGTCGACCCGGCCGACGTGCCGGTGGACGCGCTCACCGCCTCCGCCTCCGGGCTGGACCCGCACATCAGCCCGGAGTACGCGGACCTGCAGGTGGCCCGGGTCGCGCGGGAGCGCGGCCTGTCGGCCGTCGAGGTCCGCGCCGTGATCGCCGACGCCACCACCGGCCCCGACCTGGGGGTCCTCGGGCAGGAGTCCGTGAACGTGCTCGAGGTGAACGTGGCGCTCGACCGGCTGGCGGGCTGATGCCGCGGGGCCGGTTGCGGGTGCTGCTGGGGGCGGCTCCGGGTGTCGGGAAGACGTTCGCGATGCTGGAGGCGGGCCGGGACATGCGCGTGGCCGGCAAGGACGTGGTGGTCGCGGTCGTGGAGACCCACGGCCGCGCCGCCACGGCCGCCCTGGTCGAGGGGCTGGAGGTCGTGCCCCGGGCGCAGGTGTCGCACCGGGGCGTGACCCTGTCGGAGATGGACCTGGACGCGGTCCTCGCCCGGCGCCCGAGGGTGGCGCTGGTGGACGAGCTCGCGCACACCAACGCCCCGGGCTCCCGTCACGCGAAGCGGTGGCAGGACGTCGCCGACCTGCTGGACGCCGGGATCCACGTGGTGACGACGGTGAACATCCAGCACATCGAGTCGTTGAACGACGTGGTCCGCACGATCACCGGGGTCCCGCAGCGCGAGACCGTCCCGGACGCGGTGCTGCGCGCGGCCGACGACGTCGAGCTCGTGGACCTGGCCCCGGCGTCGCTGCGCGACCGGCTCGCGGAGGGCAACGTGTACCCGGCGGAGCGGGTGGACGCGGCGCTGTCGAACTACTTCCGCCTCGGCAACCTCACCGCCCTGCGGGAACTCGCCCTGCTGTGGTTGGCGGACGAGGTCGACTCGGCGCTGCGCACCTACCGGGCCGAGCACGCGATCGACGCCCCGTGGGAGGCCCGCGAGCGGGTCGTGGTCGCCCTGACCGGGGGCCCGGAGGGGGAGACCCTGCTGCGCCGCGGCGCCCGCATCGCGGCGCGGTCCTCGGGCGGGGAGCTCCTCGCGGTGCACGTGTCCGCCCAGACCGGCCTGCGGGAGAGCGACCCGGGCGCGCTGGTGTCGCAGACGGCGCTGGTCGAGCAGCTCGGGGGCACGTTCCACCAGGTCGTCGGGGAGGACGTCCCGACCGCGCTGGTCGAGTTCGCCCGGGGCCAGAACGCCACCCAGGTCGTCATCGGCCTGAGCCGTCGGTCCTGGTTGCGCGCCGCCCTCACCGGCCCGGGCATCGGCGCGACCGTCATCCGCGAGGCCGGTCCCATCGACGTGCACATCGTCAACCACGACGCCGTCGGCAACCGGCTGACCCTGCCGCGCCTCACCGGCGCGCTGACCGTCAGGCGGCGGGTGCTCGGCTTCGTGCTGTCGGTCCTCGGCGGCCCGCTGCTCACCTGGGGCCTCGTCACCGCCCGCAGCGAGGACTCCCTCGCCAGCGACGTCCTCGCGTACCAGCTGCTCGTCGTCGTCATCGCCCTGGTCGGCGGCCTGTGGCCCGCGCTGTTCACCGCGCTGCTGTCCGGGATCACTCTCAACTACGTCTTCGTCGCGCCCGTGCACACCGTCACCGTCGCCGAGCCCGTGCACGCCCTCGCGCTCGCGCTGTACGTCGCCAACGGCGCACTGGTCAGCTACGTCGTGGACCAGGCCGCCCGCCGCACCCGGATGGCCCGCCGCGCGTCCGCGGAGTCCGAGATGCTGCTGTCCATCGCGGGCGGGGTGCTGCGCGGCGAGGACGCCCTCGGCGCCCTGCTCGCCCGCACCCGCGAGGCGTTCGGGCTCTCCGCCGTCCGGCTGCGGGTGGGGGAGCGGCTGCGGGTCGAGAAGGGCGAGCCGGTCCCCGGTGCCCGCACCACGACCGTCCCCGTGGCCGAGACCGCCGTGCTGGAGCTCGACGGCCCGCCGCTCGACCGGTCCGCGGCGCGGCTGCTGCCTGTCGTCGTCGCGCAGGCCGCCGCCGCGCTCGAGCACGAGCGGCTCACCGCCGCGACCGAGGAGATCGCCCCGCTGGTCGAGACGGACCAGGTGCGCAGCGCGCTGCTGTCCGCCGTCAGCCACGACCTGCGCCGTCCCCTCACCGCCGCGTCCGCGGCCGTCAGCAGCCTGCGCGCCTCGGACGTCGACTGGACGCCCGAGGACCGGACCGAGCTGCTGGACACCGCGCACGAGAGCCTCGGCACCCTCACCCAGCTCGTCACGGACCTGCTGGACGTCAGCCGCGTCCAGGCGGGCGTGCTCGGGGTGTCGTGCCGGGCCACCGACGTCGACGAGGTCATCCTGCCCGCGCTCGACGAGCTGCGGCTCGGCCCCGACGACGTCGAGCTCGACCTCGACCCCGACCTGCCGCGCGCCGACGCCGACGGCGCGCTGCTGCGCCGCGTCGTCGTGAACGTCCTCGCCAACGCGGTGCACGTGAGCCCGCGCGGGCGGCGCCCCCGTCTGACCACGAGCACCTTCGGGGACCGGGTGGAGATCCGCGTCGTCGACCACGGCCCGGGGGTCGACCCCGAGCGGCACGACGACCTGTTCGTGCCGTTCCAGCGGCTCGGGGACACCGACAACAGCACCGGGCTCGGGCTCGGGCTCGCGCTGTCCCGGGGGTTCGCGGAAGGCATGGGCGGCACGCTGACGCCCGAGCCCACCCCGGGCGGCGGCCTGACGATGGTGATCAGCCTGCCCGTGCACCGCGCCGCCCCAGCCGAGGGGGTGGCGCCGTGAAGATCCTGGTCGCCGACGACGACGCGCAGATCCTGCGTGCCCTGCGGATCACCCTGCGCGCCCGCGGGTACCAGGTGGTCGTCGCCACCGACGGCGTCGAGGCGATCGCCCAGGCCGCCGCGCACAAGCCCGACCTCTACCTGATCGACCTCGGGATGCCGCGCCTCGACGGCATCGGGCTGATCACCTCGCTGCGCGGGTGGACGCAGGCGCCGATCCTCGTCGTGTCCGGGCGCACCGGCTCGGGCGACAAGGTCGACGCGCTGGACGCCGGGGCCGACGACTACGTGACCAAGCCCTTCGACCTGGACGAGCTGCTGGCCCGGCTGCGCGCGCTGGCGCGGCGGTCGGCCGGTCCCCGGGCCGACGAGCCGGTCGTGACGTTCGGGGGCGTGACGGTCGACCTCGCGCTCAAGGTCGTGACCCGCGCCGGTGCCGGTGCGGTGCACCTGACGCCGACGGAGTGGCAGGTCCTGGAGATCCTCGTCCGGCACCCCGGCCGGCTGGTGACCCGCGAGCAGATCCTCACCGAGATCTGGGGGACGCAGCACGCGACCTCCTCCGGGTACCTGCGGCTGTACCTGTCCCAGCTGCGCAAGAAGCTCGAGCCCGACCCGGCCGCGCCCCGGCACCTGCTCACCGAGGCCGGGATGGGGTACCGGTTCGTGCCCGACGGCGGCCTCGACCCGGCGCGGGGCCGGGACCCGGGCGACGTGGCCGCGGGTACCGCCTGACCACGGTGCGGGGGACCGTCAGGGTGTCCGTGCCCGGGGCCGTCGGGCGGCCCGCAGGCCGTTGAGGATCACGACCACCTCCGCGACCTCGTGCACGAGGACCACCCCGGCCAGCCCGACCACGCCCAGCAGGGCGAGCGGGAACAGGACGACGATGATCGCCAGGGCGAGGCCGATGTTCGCGGTCATGAGCGCGCGCCCCCGCCGGGCGTGCAGCAGGGCCCCGGGGATGAGCCGGAGGTCGGTCCCGGTGAACGCGACGTCCGCGGCCTCGACGGCGGCGGCGGACCCGGTGGCACCCATCGCGATGCCCACGGTCGCGGTCGCGAGCGCGGGGGCGTCGTTGATGCCGTCCCCGACCATCGCGGTCGGCCGCCCGGCGTCCAGCGCCTCGACGGCCGCAGCCTTGTCCCGGGGCAGCTGCTCGGCGCGGACGTCGGTGATCCCGGCCCGCGCCGCGATCGCGCGCGCCGTGCGGGTGTTGTCACCGGTGAGCATGACGACGTCGGTGCCGGACTCCCGCAGCATGCGGACCATCTTCGCGGCCTCGGGGCGCAGCTCGTCGCGGATGCCGACGACACCCTCGACGCGGGAGTCCACCTCGACCACCACGACCGTCATCCCGGCGCCCGCGAGCGCGTCCGCCGCGTCCGCGAGGCCGCCGGGGGCGATCCACCGCACGTGACCCACGCGGACCCGGGAGCCGTCGACGGTCCCGCGGACCCCGAGCCCGGCCTCCTCGACCACGTCGGTCGCTCCCAGCACCCCGGGGGCCGCGGCGAGCAGGGCCGCGGCCAGCGGGTGCGTGCTGGTGCCCTCGACCGCCGCCGCGAGACGCAGCACCCGGTCGCGCTCGACCCCCGGGGCGGTGCGGACCTCGACGACCTGCGGCTGGTTGCGGGTCAGCGTGCCGGTCTTGTCCACGGCGACGGTCCGGACGGTGCCGAGCCGCTCGAACGCCTCGCCGGACCTGATGACGACGCCGGACGTGGACGCCGATCCGATGGCGCTGATCACGGTGACGGGGACGGCGATCGCGAGCGCGCACGGCGACGCGGCGACGAGCACGACCAGGGCGCGCTCGACCCAGGTCGTCGGGTCGCCCAGCAGCGAGCCGACCACCGCGACGAGTGCCGCGACGACGAGCACCGCGGGGACGAGCGGCCGGGCGATCCTGTCGGCGAGGCGCGCCCGCTCGCCCTTGCGGGCGTGGGCCTGCTCGACCAGCGCGACGATCTGCGTCAGGGAGCTGTCCCGCCCGTCGGCCGTCGCCTCGATCTGCAGGGTGGCGGAGCCGTTGACCGCGCCGGCGGGGACCGCGTCGCCGGGGCCGACCTCGACGGGGACGGACTCCCCGGTGACCGCCGAGGTGTCGATGCTGGACCGACCCGCCACGACGACGCCGTCGGTGGCGACCCGCTCGCCCGCGCCCACCACCAGGACGTCGAGCTCGCGCACCTCGGCTGCGGGGACGACCACGTCGCCGCCGAGCCGGGAGAGGCGCACCCGGTCGGGGATGAGCCGCAGCAGCGCGCGCAGGCCCTCCGTGGCGCGGTCCATCGCCCGGTCCTCGAGCGTCTCCGCGAGCGAGAACAGGAACGCCAGCGCCGCCGCCTCCGCGACGTGCCCGAGGAGCACGGCGCCGGTCGCGGCGATCGTCATCAGCAGCCCGACCCCGAGGCGGCCGCGCACCAGGCGCCGGCCCGCGCCGGGCACGAAGGTCGATGCCCCGGCGAGCAGCGCGCACCCGTGCAGCACCAGCGCGGGGGTGCCGTGCCCGGCGCGGTCGAGGCCGAGGGCCACCGCGAGCAGGACGCCCGCCGCCGCGGACGGCAGCAGCGCGGGGTCGCGCCACCACGGCGGGCGGACCGGGTGCTCGTCGCCGGGCTGCACCCCGTCGCCGCAGCACGCGTCGTCCGTCACCGGCACGGCGTCGTCGGACGCGCAGCAGCCGGCCGAGGTCACCCGCGGGCGGTCGAGGGTGAGGCGGCGCGGCGTCGGGGTCGCCGGCTGGTCGTCGTCCCCGCAGCAGCCCGCGCTCACCCCGGCACCCGCGGGCTCGCGCCCGCGCCGGGCCCGCAGCACAGCGGGACGTCGCAGTCGTCGTCGAGGCACGGGCTGCCGTCGTCGGACGCGATGACGGCGTCCAGCAGCACCTCGATGGCGCGGGCGAGGTGCGGGTCGGCGATCTCGTACCGGGTCCTGCGCCCCTCCGGCGTGGCGACCACGAGGCCGCAGCCGCGCAGGCAGGCGAGGTGGTTGGACACGTTGGTGCGGGTGAGGTCGAGGGACTCCGCGAGCGCCGCCGGGTAGCCGGGTCCGCCGAGCAGGGCCAGCAGGATGCGGGCCCGGGTGGGGTCGGCCATGGCCCGGCCCGTGCGGGCCATGACGTCGAGCCGGGAGGAAAGGGTCAGCACTCGCTGACCATACAGCGCCCACTGACCTGTGAACAGGGCGGCGCGGACGAGACGACCAGGGCGCTACCGTCGAGGGCATGGTGCGGGAGACGACCCTGGACGACCTGACCGCCGACGACGTCGCCCGGGTGCACGAGCGGCTGCTCGCCCCGACGTTCCGGGCCGACGAGCTGCTGTCGCCCGACGAGCTCGTCGCCGGCTGGACCGGCCCCGACGCGGGCCCCTCGGCGGTGCTGCTCGCCGACGACGAGCCGGTCGCGGTGATGCTCGGGGGCTGGTTCGCGGGCGGCCGCGTGCTGCTGCTCGAGTACCTCGCCGTCGACGCCGAGGCGCGCGGGCTGGGCCTGGGCGCCCGGCTGCTCGGGGACCTGCTGCCCCGCTGGGCGGCCGCCGCCCCGGGCGGACCCGGGGCGCTCGTGCTCGCCGAGGTCGACGACCCGCGGGCCTGGTCCGCCGACGCCGCGCAGGGCGACCCGGTCGCGCGGCTGCGGTTCTACGCGCGGTACGGCGCGCGGCTGCTGCCGTTCCCCTACACCCAGCCCGCGCTGCGCCCCGGCGCGGACCGGGTCCCGGGGATGCTGCTGCTGCGGCTCGACCGGACACCGGCGGGCGCCGCGACGGGGGCGGATGTGGCGGCGTTCCTCGCCGAGCACTACGCGGCGGCGGAGGGACCGGACGCGCTCGCGGACCCCGCGGTCGCCCGGATGGTCGCGCGGGCCCGTGAGCTGGACGTGGACGCCGGGCTGTGGCCCGTCGAGCGCTGGGAGCAGGTCCCCGCGGACTGAGCCCGGGCTGCCGGCCGCCCGCCGTCGCTGTACACGCCGGGGCGCGCGTGCGACGGTGGAGGCGGTGCGGGGCGTCGCCGCACCGATCGCGGAGCGACCTCGGCGTGCACGGCACGGGCGTCCAGCAGCCGGCGTCCCCCATCGACGTCGAGGGCGGGCGCCATGGACCACGACACCATCACGACGAGCGCGCAGGACGGCGTCACGCTCGTCCGCCTCCACGGCGAGGTCGACATGGCCCTGCGCGAGCAGGCCGGGAGCGCGCTGCACGAGGTGGCGACGTCCGGTCGGCCCGTCGTGGTCGACCTCGGGGACGTGACCTTCCTGGACTCGACGGGCGTGGCGTTCCTGCTGCGGTGCCTGCGCGTCGCGCAGGAGCAGGGCGTCTCCTGCGCGCTGCGCGCGGTGCCGGACGGCGTGGCCCGCGTCCTGCGCGTCCTCGGCCTCGCCGAGGTGCTCGGCGTGGACGGGGTCACGCCGACAGCACCGCCGCGATCCGGCGCTGCAGCGCGTCCACCTGCTCCCGCGCGGGCAGCGCCCGGTCGATGACGTGCAGCACCAGGACGTCGTCCGCCAGGTGCACGGACAGCGCCCCCGGCATCAGGCTGGACAGCGTCGCGCACACCACCCGGGGCGCCCCGGGCGGCAGCGACAGCCGGTGCTCCAGCACCACCGGGTCCGTCCGGACCGGGCGGCGCACCGCCCGCAGCGCGACGTCCGCGCCGCCGAGCACCGAGCGCCACAGGAACCAGCCCGCCAGCGACAGGGTCGGCACGGCGCGGTGCGCGAGCCGCGGCGACCGCCGCCGGGCGGGCGCCAGCGCGAACGTCACCGCCGTGACCGCCGCCACCAGCACGACGCCGTAGCCCCGCATCGACGGGTCGCCCTCGGACACCGCCCACCAGCACAGCCCGAGCAGCAGCGCGCGCAGCAGCGCGGCCCGGACGACCACCACGACGCCGGGTCGCGCACCGCCGGGCGCGGTCACGAGGCACCCACCAGCACGACGGCGACGAGGGCCGCGACGGCGAGCACCGCGACCCCGGAGGCGACCCAGCCGCCGATGCCGCGCTCGGCGGTGTCGAGCGCGCGACCGCTGGCGTCGCCCGCCCGGTGCACGAGCCGCTCGGCCGCCGTCGCCCCC